>NZ_JAQMTM010000040.1:0-60125 GCF_028331085.1 Anabaena sp. CS-542/02 | reverse complement strand
TCAATGGACAGGGATTTAAACGCAGCAATTAACTTATCGAGGTTGGCTAAACCTTGAAAGCTTACTGAGGGATAACCGCTCCCATGCTCCCATTGAAGTAAGAAATAAATGTCTAGACTTGTCTAGGATTTATATAGCAGATTTTGGCGCAGCTTTACAAAAAAACAGATAAGCTATTTTAGCTAGGCTGATTGTTTAAACTTTACTATGGCAACAATTAACGACAACTATCTGAAGCTCAAAGCTGGTTACTTGTTTCCCGAAATTGCTCGGCGGGTGAATACCTTTGCTCAAGCAAATCCTGATGCGAAAATTATCCGCTTGGGTATTGGTGATGTTACTGAACCTCTACCAGAAGCCTGTCGCACGGCTATGATCGCAGCTGTCGCAGAAATGGGTGATCGCACTACTTTTAAAGGCTATGGCCCAGAACAAGGTTATGCTTGGCTGCGAGAAAAGATTGCCTCTCAAGATTTTCAAGCCAGAGGGGCTGATATAGATGCCTCAGAAATCTTTATCTCTGATGGTTCTAAGTGCGATACAGGCAACATTCTCGACATTTTTGGCAAAAATAACATTATTGCAGTTACAGACCCTGTATACCCCGTCTATGTGGACACTAATGTTATGGCTGGTAATACCGGGGAAGCTAATGATCAAGGGGAATTTGCGGGTTTAGTGTATCTGCCGATTTCGGCTGAAAATAACTTCACAGCTGAGATTCCCTCCCAGAAAGTCGATTTAATTTATCTGTGTTTCCCCAACAATCCTACTGGCGCAACTGCGACTAAGGAACATCTCCAAGCATGGGTAGACTATGCGAGAGCCCATAACTCGATTATTTTCTTTGATGCTGCTTACGAAGCTTATATCACTGATCCGACCATTCCTCACTCAATATATGAAATTGAAGGCGCAAGGGAATGTGCTATTGAGTTTCGTTCTTTCTCTAAGAATGCAGGTTTTACAGGAACCCGTTGCGCTTTAACTGTTGTACCCAAGACCCTAACCGCCAAAGCTGCTGATGGTTCTGATGTGGAATTGTGGAAGTTGTGGAACCGTCGCCAATCCACTAAGTTTAATGGGGTTTCCTACATCATCCAACGGGGTGCTGAAGCTGTATACTCTCAAGCAGGACAAGCACAGATTCAGGCATTGGTAAGTTTTTACCTAGAAAATGCCAAAATTATTCGTGAGCAACTTTCTGGCGCAGGTTTGGCTGTATATGGTGGGGTAAATGCTCCTTATGTTTGGGTGAAGACCCCCAATGATTTATCTAGTTGGGACTTTTTTGATAAGCTGCTACAGACTGTAAATGTGGTGGGTACCCCTGGTTCTGGTTTTGGTGCTGCGGGTGAGGGTTATTTCCGCATTTCGGCTTTTAATAGTCGGGAAAATGTGGAGGAAGCTATGAAGCGTATTACTCAGAAGTTTAAGCTGTAAAAGTTTGTGGTGGGCAATGCCCACCCCAGATCAAATATGATCAGGTTAACATTAATAATATGGGGTTAAATATTTGAATATATTATATTAGGCAAACTTCCAGGTTTAAGTTTAGCGTTAAATGCTGACGCTTTATGGAATGAATTGGTTTAATTCTTTAACTAGAAGATGTACTGTTGTAGAAGGATTATCACTTTCTGGTTGGGGTGGATTATATTGTTTGAGAAGATTTTCAGCATTTTTAATGGCAGTACTTTGTAAATCTTCTATTTGTTCATAAATTTTATTACTGTTTTTCTTATATTGTTGTTTCAGGTGCGTTTTTAATTTCTTAATATAATCTTCTCTGGTAATTCCGGTATCAAGAAATTCAAAATGTAAAACATACCATAATTCAAAAGCTTCATTAGAATAAGCAACGTTAAATCGTTCTCTTTTAGCATTTGCTATTGCATTGTTAAAATCTTCCTTTGGCGAATCATATCGGTCAAATACACACCAAACTTGGTCATATTCTCCTTTATTTTGAGTATTCAATTCTTTCGCTTTTTCTACCAGTTTACTTGGATTATAGCCGAATCCTTGCACATCAATTACATCTTTCGGAACACGAAAAGATTTAAAGTAGTTTGGTTCAGTTTCTTTACCTTCACAGACAATTAAAAATTTTTGTCGTAATTTCCGTGTTCCAACTCTTCTCTCAGAATAACCACGAGATGAGGGTTCCATCTTTTTTTTAGCCATTATTATCATCCCAGATTTGGCTCAAGTTACCAATAAAGGGAATAGCGCCATATTTACCTTTAATGTAGTCACTTTCAAATGAAGCGTCATTCTTAATTTTATATTCCACTAAGGAATATAAATCTGTAGCGCCATATTTATTTTTTTCTGTAAACCAAATTTGATCCCTACGAAATAGTTTGTTATTCAGAAGGTTGGTATCATGAGTCATAAATATCAATTGTGCATTCTTATAATTGGTTTCTTGAGAGTTAAACATTTCCACAATTGCTTTACTCATCAAAGGATGAAGTCTTGCATCAAATTCATCAAATATTAAAGTATTACCTTTTTTAAGGGTATCTATTAAAAGTCCCGCTATAGAAAATATTTTTTTCGTTCCTTCCGATTCTTGATTGTCTAAATAAAATGACTCCAGAGATATAAAATTACCTTGAGGATCAAATTTTTTATGCATGGTCATTATAGTTTGTGATGTTGCTTTTACAGTTCCGCTCTTAAGTTCTTTTAATAGTTCTTCTGGTATTAACAAAGGGTTAAGTGTAATCTCTCTTTCTGTAACCCTGATGTCTCTGATATCTAAATCTAGATTTTTGATTAATTGAATAATTTCTTCTCTATTATCATGACCCGGTTCTAAAAACTTAACTGTGTAACTTAAATAACTATTTAACCCGGAAATTATTTGTATTTTTGTGGTGAGCCAATCTAGTATTTTCTTAGCTATTTCAACATTAAATTGAGCAGCTACTGATATAAATAGTGCATTTTCTCTAGTTTTTGATTGAACGTCTTCTCCTTGAAAATTTTTAGATATATTGAACTCTTGATCCTTGCGTTCAAAAAGTCGAGTTTGTCTTTTTTTAGGTACATAAAATAACCATTCTGAAACAATATTTTTTTCAGTTGCTTTAAAACAATATCGATAGGTTTTATCATCTAAAATAAATACCATCTCAAATAAAGATGGTTGGGTCTGAGTTTCGGTACTAAGTGCAAATGGTTCCACATTTATTGGTTCCGTACTCTGAGTTTCTTTAGAGGAGTTAATCATAAACCATTTCATAAAGTTGATGGCTTTTGCTAGATTACTTTTACCGCTAGCATTAGCACCATAAATGGCAGCACTTTTAAGTAATGTCAGTTTATCATCTACAACAAAAGTATTGTGTTCATCAGTTTTTGTGTCTTGGGCGACAATATTAGCCGCCTTCATGCTAAAGGTGACTTTATCTTTAAATGATCTGTAATTACCAATACTAAACTCTATGAGCATAGTCAATTTTTATTGCTAAAGGACATATAGCCTTTTTCAGGCTCATGAAGTACACACCAATTCCCTATTCCCTGTTCCCTGTTCCCTGTTCCCTGTTCCCTCAAACTAAAAAAAAATGTACCTCACGAGCATGGTAAATGCTATATTTGTGATTTTTTCACAAATATCTAGTTTAAACATAACGGTGATTGAGGCGAGGGAGTATAAATACTCTGGTGCAAGTCAGCATGAATAAATTGATGTGAAAGTACCTCTAGATTACAATGAGTGACGGGAGCGTAATCACCCAGAGAAATGAGATGAATGCTGACGAGTTGTTCCAAGAGGGATTCAATAAACATTTGCAAGGTGACTATCTAGAAGCCTTAGCAGATTATACTCAAGTTATTGCGGCTCGGCCAGGCCAGGCCGAGGCGTACTATAATAGGGGTCTGATTCTCAGCAGTCAACTCAAAGATTATTATGGGGCGATCGCCGACTTTAATCAAGTTATAGAAATTAATCCAAACCTGTCCGCAGCATATTACAATCGTGGTAATGCCCTTTACTTCCTAGGGGATTATCAGGGGTCTATTGCCGATTTTGAGCAAGCTATAGAAATTGACCCAAATTTTGCGGGGTCATACCACGGTCGGGGTAATGCCTACCTTGGGTTACAAAATTATAACCAAGCGATCGCGGATTATCAACAAGCGATAGAAAAAAATCCTGACTTAGCTACTGATATCCACTTTGATGTTGCTAAGGCTTTACATAATCGGGGTGTAGAGCGTTGTCATCGCAGTGATTATCAAGGAGCGCTTGCCGATTTGCAGCAAGCTTTACAATGGTATCCTGATTTTGCTGCCGCTCACATCGCTAGAGGTAATATCTACTATATTTTAGGGAAGTATGCTGAAGCGATCGCTGACCATGAGCGGGCTTTACAAATAGATGCCAATTTGGCTGTAGCTTATCATAATCGAGGTAATGCCCGCTATGCCCTGGGAGAAAATCAGGCCGCGATAGAGGATTACAATCGGGCTTTGAAAATTGACTCTGGCTTTGCTGAAGCTTACTACAATCGGGGTCTTGTGTATTCTCGCCTGGAAGATTTTACGCAGGCAATTGCTGACTTTAACCAAGCACTGAAGTTGAACCCTGATGATGTGCAAGCATACACTGAACTGGGTTTGATTAGAGAAACTTTAAGAGATTACCGCCAAGCCCTGGAGGACTATAGCCAAGCACTGCAAAAAAACCCGACTCTAGCTTTAGTATACGGTTTGCGCGCGAATGTACGTCGCCTTGTGGGAGATTTTCAAGGAGCCGTTGATGATAGTAATCGACTTATACAACTTGAGCCGCATTTGGCCACAGGGTACTACCATCGTGCTGCAACTTTGTCTAGTTGGGGAGATTATCAAGGAGCTATTGATGATTATACCACGGCATTAAAGATTACTCCTGATTTAGTTGCAGCTTATTATGGTCGAGGTATTGCTCACCATAATTTGGAATATTTCTTCGCCGCAGTTGCAGATAATACTCAAGCCATAGAGTTACTTCCTAACTTTTCCCAAGCTTACTGTAATCGGGGTAATGCTTATCGTCTTTTAGGCGAGGAAGATAAGGCCATAGCAGATTATAATCAAGCATTAGAAATCAATCCCGATTTGATAGAAGCTTACTACAATCGAGCCTCTGTGTGTTACAAGCTCCAAGACTATGAGAGTGCAGCTGCAGACTACACCAATAGCTTGCGTGGCGCAGCCATAGCACTTAAAAGGGATCCTCTATCTGCTTTTTACCGCGATCTGCTTGCACATGCGCTTCGCTATCGCGCCAATGCTCGCTATGCTCTGGAGGACTATCAAGGAGCAATAGAAGATTATAGTCAAGTTATTTCTATGGAGTCTAGTATAGTGGAAGACTGGTACAATCGAGGTCGCGCCCTTTCTATGTTGGGAGACCTAACCGCTGGGTTGGCTGATTTAAACCAAGCTTTAGAACGTCAACCTTATTGGGCTTCAGCTTATATGCTCAGAGCTGATATCCGGCGTCGTCTACAAGACTATGAAGGTGCAGTTGGGGATTTTCAAAAATGTGCTGATATCTATTATCAAGAAGGAAATATGGAGTATTATCAACCAATTCTCGAAGCGATCGCACAGCTTGAGTGTCTCTAATCTTCGTATAAAACTTCTATGCAGCACCTCCACATTTTTGTTACCAGATATTTAGAAAATAACTGTACGAAATTGTATAGTTTTATGTTTCTTTTTCTCAAATTATGTTAATGTGACCGGTAATACTGTTGCCTAAACAATAATTTTGCTAGAGTATATTCAAGGCTTTGTGGAATCTTCTCTTCGTAAACTTCCTGTGCTTGTAGAAATTACGATTAACTTACCGACCTAAGATTATGCACTGCTTCACCTATCGCTTGTTTGTAGGTTTGAAGGCTGCTATCTTCTCTCTGCCTATTTCCCTAAGAAACAATAGTACTAAACACCTACCTGAGTGTAAATTTATGATGTATGACACTGGACTTAACTTAGACCGTGGATCTGGACGCATTGCCACGGGTTACTAAATTCGCCTTCATTAAATGAAGTATTCCCTCATTTGAGTGATTACTGAAATATTCATGGAGGAAATTAAGACGTAGATAGCTTGGGTAGCGAACCTGTCGCTAATCCTTTATTCTGGATATTATACCATAATCCAGAACTTGGCCAAGCTATCGCCATAAAATACTATTACCCCCAGGTCATTTAGTTGATGACCTGTTATTTTCTCTTAAATTTCTGTGAATAGACACCAAAGCCCGAAATATTATAAAATTTCTACAGTTGAATATTAAAAATATTCGAGATATTTAGTAAAAACAGCATATTGTAACAAAATGGCTCAAGAAATAGAGCGTAAATATTTGCTCCAAGGGGATAGTTGGCGCGAATTATCCATAGGAAGTGTATATTGTCAAGGATATATTGCGACAAAAAATCAAGTTACTGTACGTGTGCGTATAGTAGGACAACAAGGTTATTTAACGATTAAAGGCCCTAGTGTTGAATGCTCAAGGTTAGAGTTTGAGTATCCCATCCCTGTGGAAGATGCTCAAGAAATGCTGAATACATTGTGTGAACAGCCTTGGATTGAAAAGATTAGATACAAAGTAGAATGGGGAGGGTTGACATGGGAAATAGACGAGTTTGATGGTTTAAACAAAGGGCTAATTCTAGCAGAAGTTGAACTCAAGGATGCAAATCAAGAAATTGAACTACCGCCTTGGATTGGGGAAGAAGTATCTCACGATCACAGATATTTTAACAGCTATTTGGTTAAACACCCATTTTCACAATGGTTAAGATAGCTTCGTGGTGGGTGTCACGGACGTAATAAATATTACTAATTATAGTACACTGAAATTGTCCAAGTTTGTTTAGCCGGATGTTTTGAAGAAAATATGGTTTTTGCATATACCCAAGCCCTGGTGACTATAGCATCTGTTAACTGGGAAAAATTAGTTAATTTCTATACTCAGCTACTTGAGGCACAACCATCTTCTCTCATCCCCAGTATCTATGCAGAGTTTCAACTTCCGGGGTTAACATTGGGTATTTTTCAACCTGACAAGAACCACACATGGGAATTTGCCACCTCAGCTAAGAGTAAGATCAGTTTATGTTTAGAAGTGAGTAATTTAGAAGCAGCGATCGCTCACCTGACAAACTTAGGCTACCCACCCCCCGGTAAAATCTCCACACCTTCCCATGGGAGAGAAATTTATGCTTATGACCCCGATGGCAATCGCTTAATTTTACATCAAAAATACACCTGATCCATCGCTTTTGTACAAAAGAGTGCTATAATCACTACCTATTGGCCATTAATTATGTCTTTAACTCAAAACTATAAATTAAACCTGATCCAATGGTATCCAGGTCATATTGCTAAGGCGGAAAAGCAGCTCAAAGAACAGCTGACCCGGGTAGATGTGGTGTTGGAAGTACGAGACGCGCGGATTCCTTTAGCAACACACCACCCCCAAATAGATGAATGGGTGGGGGATAAGGCGCGGATATTGGTATTAAACCGATTAGATATGATTTCCCCCCAAGTGCGATCGCTTTGGGTAGATTGGTTTAAACATCAAGGTCAAGTTGCCTATTTTACCAATGCTAAACAAGGTCAAGGTGTGGTGGCGATCGCCAAGGCCGCCCAAGCAGCAGGGGTAAAACTCAATCAAAGAAGACGCGATCGCGGGATGTTACCTCGTCCAGTGCGAGCAGTAGTGATTGGATTTCCCAACGTCGGGAAATCAGCCTTAATTAACCGTCTTTTAGGAAAGCGAGTGGTAGAAAGTGCTGCGCGTCCAGGGGTCACTCGCTCCTTACGCTGGGTGAGAATTTCTGAACACTTAGAATTACTAGATGCTCCCGGGGTTATTCCCTTAAAAATGGGAAATCAAGAAGCGGCCACAAAGTTAGCAATTTGTGATGACATTGGTCAAGCATCTTATGATAATCAACTAGTAGCATCTACTTTGATCGACTTACTCAACCAACTCCAAGAGACAGCAGGAAACTTATTACCACCCTCACCCTTATATACCCGCTACCAACTTGACCCGGTGCTGTACACAGGCGAAAGCTATTTACACGCCTTAGCAGAACATCGTTATCAAGGGGACGTAGAACGCACAGCTAGACATCTGTTAACAGATTTTCGTAAGGGCTTATTGGGTACAATCCCCTTAGAATTACCACGTAATTTGTAACATGGTAAAACTCTTGTGCCGCGGGCATCTTGCCCGCTATTATTGTACCTCACAAGAGATGAATATGCTACAGTGAGTTGTGCGCCGGAGCCTCCCCAGGCGATCACCGTTTTAAGCCAGGCGTTTAGCTTCCACAGTTAGCGGTAAACTAGCCGCATCTGGTAATTGAGCAAATTCTAATTCCCAGCCATTGGCTAAAGTGAGAACTATCCCATCATTACCATCTGTTTGTTTAACTACTTCTTCCTCAAGGTCTTTTTTAGCAACGTAAGCAACTAAATGGCCTGCATCGTTCATCCGTAGCATTACTTTCATGAGTTCTCCTCAACCGATTCTAGTTCTCTTTTCCGACAACCGACAACGAACCCCGTCTCTAGAAAATGCACCGCATAAATATAGGAAGTTTGTAGATAAGTACCTATACTCGCTATGTAGCCAATATCCCCTATATTACCTAAAACAGCCCCGATTTCTTGACCGGGAAATGTACCATCGTTTTTGATTAGTTTACGAAGTCTGACTTTTTGACCAATTTCAAAAACAGGCGGTAAGTTTAGTTCTAATTCATCACGTTGCATGAGAGTACCTCTGTTCTCTTACCAAGCTCAAAAGTTCTTCTACAGTCAGATTGCGTTTTTGCTTAATTGACTGCTGGCGAACTGCATCCAATACAGACTGGGTTTCCTCCGGGTCAAGAAAAATGTCGTTTTGCTGTAACAAACTATTAATGTGATGTCTACCAGAATGCTTACCCACTACCAAACGCCTTTCCCAACCTACCTCTTCCGGTGCGAATGGTTCGTAGGTGAGGGGGTTTTGCAATACGCCGTGAGCATGAATTCCCGACTCATGAGCGAAGGTATTTTCGCCCACAATTGCTTTCCAGGGTGGAACATGAGAATTGGATGCTGAAGCAACCAGTTGTGATAGTTCCAACAAACGGCGAGTATCAACACCCAAATTAATGCCGTAAATGCGTTTAATGGACATGACCACTTCTTCTAAAGCTGCATTTCCCGCCCTTTCCCCTACGCCGTTAACCGTGGTATTTACAGATGTAGCTCCAGCTTTGATACCAGCTAGGGCGTTAGCAGTGGCCAAGCCAAAATCATTATGAGTGTGAATTTCTACAGGAATGGACAAAGCCGAAACCAATTGTTTAACTTTGGCGTAGGTGCTGAAGGGGTCGAGAACGCCCACAGTATCGCAGAAGCGAAAACGTGACGCGCCCCATTCTTGGGCATTAAGTGCTACATCTAACAGGAAGTTGGGGTCAGCTCTAGAAGAATCTTCACCGCCTACTGCTACCCAAAGACCTTTATCTACTGCAAAGCTGATACAGTCTTTGAGTTTTTGTAAACTTACCCGCCATTGACCATGAAATTTAGCAGCGATTTGGATTCCAGAAACCGGAATAGCAATATGTACTCGCTGTAAACCACAGGTCATGGAGGCTTTGATATCTGAAATTACAGCCCGGTTCCAGCCCAGAAGCCTGGCTTGCAAACCTAACTGGGAAATTGCTATAATGGCGTGTGTCTCTGCATCTCCCATGGCTGGAATTCCCACTTCTAACTCGGGAATACCAATGGCGTCAAGAAATTTGGCGATCGCGACTTTTTCTTCAAAAGTGAAAGCAACACCTGCTGCTTGTTCACCATCACGTAATGTAGTGTCATTAATTAAGATTTCATTCATCTCAAACATCCCTCTTAGGAACCATTCTTAATATTCCTTGTGTTTTGGCAGCTTATTTCCCTGAAAAGTTTAGTAAATGCCTAATGCAAATGCTGATACCCGGCGTGGCGTAACCATAGGATGAATGGTAAATGCTATAAACTATCAGATTTAATATTTCATCTTCATGATTATTAAATCATAACTAAATTAACACATGATATCTGTATGACATAAAACCAAATATAGGTATATTTTAGAATTATTTTCACTATTGCTAAATCATCTATTTTGTAATAGCGATTAATTTATAGTCATCCTATTTGACTTGAGAAATTATCAGTGAGGAAAGGGAACAGGGAACAGGGAACAGGGAACAGAAATTGTTCATGAATCATTTAGGATTGCTTTATTTAACTATTAGTAAATTAGAGCATAAAGCTGAGAAAAATAATCATTTGGTCAGTTAGCTGAGGTCAACCGATGAAAATTAGAGATGACATCTGTTAACGATGGTTATCTAGCCAATCTAGAATCTGCTCTAATTGCTCTAAGTTAACCAGTCCATATTGCCACAGGAGCATTGGTAACGGACCATTATCAAACTGACGGTGTCGTAAGGCTACAGCAATATCTGCATTTGTCAGTTCTATCTCCTGATGTAAAAAGTTGATGAATTTTCTTTCATTGTTACAGGTAGTCATAAGTTGATAGGAAAATGAACAAATAAGAGAGGACATTTAGGAGTTGTCTGCATCCGAGCAACGTTCTAGCCAATCTACTAATTCCTGGCGAGAAGCGAGAAATTGCATCAGGATACTGCGAATCAAGATGGCTTCTAGCACGTTATTGACTTGGACTGTTAAGGAACCATCACTGTGACAACAGCAGGGAATCATTAATTCTTGCAAACGTTGAGCAATGATCCAGCGAAGTGACAAGAGCTTTCCGCGCATCCCAAAAACAGCGCTTGCTCCATCGCATAAGGAAATCTGCAAAACTTGCTCGTCTGGGAAATCAGAACTATGAGGTGTAAACATGATGAATAAGTTGTCAATAGTTCTTCGTCCTGGGTTTACATCAAAAAGCCTTGTGCTATTTTCTGCTTATATCAGGTGACTCCCAACAGGACACTACAACCAATGCTGATTGGATTTATTGGATTAATTACATTTGTACTCAAGTATCTTCAAGGGTGATTTCAGGGAAATTTAAAATTTTCCTGGGGGTAGGGTACTAGTATTGAATAATGGGGGTTCTAGTTTTTTGAGGTGAGGGGGTTAAGCATTTTTCTACTCAATACAAAATACTTCACCTGTAAGAGTTTGCAGTGAATTAGGCAAGTTATTTTGCAATTTATTAAGTTGTACTCACTGGCACGTCAAGATGAGGTAAACAGGATGATAAGTCATATAAAGCCTTTTTCAGGCTCATGAAGTACACACCAATTCCCTATTCCCTGTTCCCTGTTCCCTGTTCCCTGTTCCCTAAAACTAAAAAAAATTGTACCTCACGAGCATGGTAAATGCTATATCTGTATACCCAGCTACGATTCCTATTCTAGGATTTGCCCAGGGAAAAAACAGGTTTCTTTATTTTGTTTTAGGTTTTTTTGTCTGTGTATATGTATACGTTTCTTAATATAAACTTTGTCAAACTTTACTTATTTCCAGAAGATACTCAGGGGAATGCTAGAGTGTAATTTATTTGCGCAAGTTTACTTGTGCTAATACACCGATAGTGTGCATTGCCAAATTCTATGAAACAGCAAAAAAATCTATTCAGCCATCTCACCGCCATTGAAAGAACTTCCTTATCATTTCCAGCAGAGTTTTTATTAAATCAAAACCTGTTAAAAGGCCAAATATTAGATTTTGGTTGCGGTTTTGGTAATGATGTCAAGATTATCAGTCAAAAAGGCTTTGATATTACAGGCTATGACCCTCATTATTTTCCCCAATATCCTCAAGTCAAGTTTGACACAATAATTTGTTTTTATGTTTTAAATGTTGTGTTCCCTGAAGAACAAGCTAATATCCTCATGGAAATATCTCATCTGTTAAAACCAGGAGGTAAAGCTTATTATACCGTGAGGAGAGATATCAAAAGGGAAGGATTTAGAGAACATTATGTCCACAAAAAGCCTACATATCAATGTTTAGCTAGACTTCCCTTTAATTCATTGTACTCAGATGAAATGCGCGAAATATATGAATATGTTCATTATAATCAACAGCGAAATTCTACCAATTATTGTATATTTTGTAATCCTCATAAACATCTCAGATTAGTGACAGAATCAGCGACCGCCTATGCTATGTTTGATGGTTATCCCATCAGTAAAGGTCACACTTTAGTTATTCCTAAACGTCATATTAGTAATTATTTTGACCTACCACTCAAAGAACAGTCTGCTTGCTGGTTGATGGTGAATAAAGTCCAGGAAATTCTCAAAACAGAATTTGCGCCTGATGGTTTTAATGTCGGTATGAACGTCAATAGAGCGGGGGGTCAAAATATTATGCACGCCAGTATTCATGTTATCCCTCGTTACAAAGGTGATACTGTTGGTAAAAGTGGTATCAGAAAAGTGATTCCTCGGACATGAGAAATTGCCGTTTCTTCCGGGTTGTTTAAGCGCCCAATTCCTGAACTGACCGGTATACAGACGGGGGTAAGATACCCACCCCAGAAGATTTATGTTGGTTTGATTTGCTGGAAATCTGTTGTATGATTCAAGCTACTTTTCAGCGGATTAAGTTTACCATCTCTAAACTTGTTGGAATTAAGATTTCTCAAACCTCTTGAGCATTTTTTAGGTATTTTTATCAGGAAAAAATTAAATAAATATAAAAGGCAACTTTTGCGCCAGAAAAAATGATATGTTAGATACATAATTAAACTGTCGCCATTTCTCAATTTTGACTTTGCAAAATCCTCAACTTCTGCCTGTTTAGGGATATATGCTCACTATGAACTTATCATTTTTGCTTATAGCCATTAATTCTCAATAGCTGTATGATCAGAGTTAATGTAGTTGTTTGTTGAGTGTTGATTATGCAATTTATCCAGAGTTTTCAGATATTGCATCATTCTCAAAAGCACCTGATTAACAGCGGTTGTGCCAGGGAAAATTAAGAGTTTAAGTTTTATTTTTTCTCAACAAACCGCCTGATTTAGCCAGGTGCTAGGACTTGAGGTCAATTGTCAGTAAAAATTAAATAAAGATGAACTGCATTTTTACGTCAAAAAAAATGATAGGTTAGATACAGAATGAAATTTCCCATGTATTTGGAGTGGTACGACATAAACCTGCTCTGTGTTTTTCACCCATTGAGCCGCTATTCCTGGTAATGAGAAATAGGACTTAAGGCGGTTTTGAGTACAGATTTATGTACCTTAAAGTCGATAAATAATAGGCTAAAACCCTAACTATAAATGGGTTTGAACTGAGTACTAAGAAATCCTGAACCCCTATTTATAAATTCTCGTACCCCAATTGAAAAATACTAGAACCCCTAACCGAAAAAAAAATTATTAATCTTTGTAAAACCCACACAGTCGGGGTGGGAAAATTTGAGTACAAGGGTAATAAATCCAATAAATTCTATCCTCCATAGGCTCGGCAAGTATTTGAGAAGTACTGCTATAAATCTTATATCGCCAATCACTCAACGCCCTAAACACAAGGAACAGCGAAGAGTGAGTGGAGGGATGAGATAGCACCATGCCTTTGTGAATAGAAGTCGCGGCTGTACTCAATAACTTCGACCCCAGATCAAAAAGTTGACACACACCAGCCACACCTTAGTCAATAGTTATCAAACTGTTAACTAGAGCGATGAGAAGACGCGACTTCATTTCCTAGGTAAAGACAGTAGCAACGGCATCTCCCACTGTGGCCTTTAGCCCACTGAACCCTTGCGAAATTCAATGACACTACCGTCTAGCGGACTCCTCACCTCCGAGCATCAGGAACCAGCATCAAACCCAGCAAAATCAGGTGGTTGTGGATGCGACAGCAGCACCACCGGAGAAATGGATCAAAAGCTTCAAGAACGTATCGCCAAACATCCCTGTTATAGCGAAGACGCTCATCACCACTACGCCAGAATGCACGTTGCAGTTGCACCAGCCTGTAATATTCAATGCAACTATTGTAACCGTAAATACGATTGTGCTAACGAAAGTCGTCCTGGAGTGGTGAGCGAACTGCTGACACCAGAAGAAGCTGCACACAAGGCTTTGGTAATTGCAGGTAAAATTCCCCAAATGACAGTGGTGGGAATTGCCGGACCTGGTGACCCATTGGCGAATCCTGAAAAGACTTTCCGTACATTTGAATTGATTGCAGACAAGGCACCAGATATTAAGCTTTGCCTTTCAACTAATGGTTTAATGTTACCAGAATACATTGACCGCATCAAACAACTAAATATAGATCACGTTACTATTACCCTGAATACCATAGACCCAGAAATCGGCGCTCAGATTTATTCTTGGGTTCACTACAAGCGCAAGCGTTATAGAGGTGTTGAAGGTGCTAAAATTCTGCTAGAGAAGCAGATGGAAGGATTACAAGCACTCAAAGAAGCTGATATTTTGTGCAAAGTTAACTCCGTGATGATTCCGGGGATTAATGATCAGCACCTGATCGAAGTCAATAAAATGATTCGTGAAAATGGTGCATTCTTGCACAACATTATGCCTTTGATTTCAGCACCGGAACATGGTACACATTTTGGCTTAACAGGTCAACGTGGACCTACACCTAAGGAAGTGAAGGCACTACAAGACAATTGCGCCGGTAATATGAAAATGATGCGCCATTGTCGTCAATGCCGAGCCGATGCGGTAGGATTATTAGGAGAAGACCGCAGCCAGGAATTTACTAAGGATAAGTTCTTGGAAATGTCTCCAGAATATGACCTAGAACAACGGACTGTTGTTCATGAAGGGATTGAGAAGTTTAAACAAGAACTAAAAATAGCCAAGGAAAAGGCGCAGAAGGGCAAGAAATTTGCCAATAATCCTAAAATCTTGGTTGCAGTAGCTACCAAGGGCGGTGGGTTGGTTAACCAACACTTCGG
The DNA here is from genome assembly GCF_028331085.1 of Anabaena sp. CS-542/02. NCBI lineage: Bacteria > Bacillati > Cyanobacteriota > Cyanophyceae > Nostocales > Nostocaceae > Anabaena > Anabaena sp. CS-542/02. The sequence continues at coordinate 45,130 of NZ_JAQMTM010000040.1, read as the reverse complement.
TCATGCGAAGGAATTCCAGATTTATGAGGTGGATGGTAATCAAGTTAGCTTTGTCGGTCATCGTAGAATTGACCAATATTGTCAAGGTGGATTTGGAGAAGAAGCCACTTTTGAGCATATTATGGCAGCGATCGCAGATTGCAAAGCAATTTTAGTCTCTAAGATTGGTAACTGTCCTCAAGAGAAATTGCAAGCAGCGGGAATACAGACTGTTGAAGCTTACGACGTGATTTCAAAAGTTGCTTTGGAATTTTACGAGCAATATATCCAGGAATTAGGCAATCAGGATTAGGGAGTAGGGAATAGGGGATATATTTCCCCATACCCAGTACCCCATACTCAGTAATCACAAAGGAGAATAATCATGGCTTATCAAATCACTAGCCAATGTATTTCCTGTAATCGTTGTCTGTCTGTATGTCCCAATGACGCAGTTAAAGTAATTGACGGTCATCATGTAATTGATGCTGCACTTTGCACAAACTGCGCCGGTAGTATTTACTCTGTCCCTCAGTGTCAAGCTATTTGTCCGACTTCTAATGGTTGTGTGAAACAACCCCACGATTATTGGGAAAGCTGGTTTGCTAATTACAATCGCTCTTTAGCAAAATTAACCAAAAAACAAGATTATTGGGAGCGTTGGTTTAATTATTACTCCCAAAAATTCTCCGAGCAATTATCTCGACATCAGAGCGAAGTAGTAGGTGTATCAGGATGAGCATCATTTATCTAGACAATAATGCTACAACAAAAGTAGACCCGGAAGTTTTAGAGGTGATGTTGCCTTATCTACGGGACTACTACGGTAATCCTTCTAGTATGCACACCTTTGGTGGACAACTGGGCAAAGCTGTGAAAACAGCACGCCAACAATTAGCCGCCCTGATTGGTGCTGATGAGTCGGAAATTGTCTACACTAGTTGTGGTACAGAGGGAGATAACGCCGCTATTCGGGCTGCATTGTTAGCACAACCCCAAAAGCGACATATCATTACTACCCAGGTTGAACACGCAGCAGTTTTGAATGTCTGCAAACAACTGGAAACTCAAGGTTATACTGTTACCTATCTTTCGGTTAATTCTCAGGGACAGTTAGATTTAGATGAGTTAGAAGCTTCTCTGACTGGGAACACCGCCTTGGTTACAATCATGTATGCCAATAATGAAACAGGTACGGTGTTTCCTATTGAGCAAGTTGGGTTAAGAGTCAAACAGTCTGGCGCTATCTTTCATGTGGATGCGGTGCAAGCTGTGGGCAAAATTCCCATGAACATGAAGACTAGTACCATAGATATGTTAACTCTGTCTGGTCACAAGATCCATGCTCCTAAGGGAATTGGCGCTTTGTATGTCCGGCGCGGTGTGCGGTTCCGTCCTTTGCTGATTGGTGGACACCAAGAACGTGGCCGTCGGGCGGGAACAGAAAACGTTCCGGGTATTATTGCTTTAGGTAAAGCCGCAGAGTTAGAATTATTACATTTAGAAGAGGCTACCGCCAGAGAAAGAAAATTGCGCGATCGCTTAGAGCAAACCTTACTGGCCAAAATCCCTGACTGTGAAGTCAATGGCGACGTAACGCAGAGATTACCTAACACCACTAATATTGGTTTCAAATATATTGAAGGTGAAGCAATTCTGCTCTCCCTCAACAAGCATGGTATCTGTGCTTCCTCTGGTTCTGCTTGTACTTCTGGGTCTTTAGAACCTTCCCACGTTTTGCGGGCAATGGGTTTACCCTATACTACTTTACATGGCTCTATTCGTTTTAGTCTGTCTCGCTACACTACAGAGTCTGAAATTGACAGGGTTATAGAGGTAATGCCTGATATTGTCCAACGTTTACGGGCTATGTCCCCTTTCCAGAATGATAATGCCGGTTGGCTGCAAGAACAAGCACTCATTCATAGCTAGGGACTGCTGGGTATGGGGTATGTAAAATTTTTCCTCATCCCTAGTTCCTAGTCCCTTATCTAAAATCCAAAATCTAAAATCCAAAATTGACCATGTGGGACTACACAGATAAAGTATTAGACTTGTTTTACAATCCCAAAAATCAGGGAGCTATTGAAGAAACCAGCGAACCTGGTGTTAAGGTGGCCACCGGTGAAGTTGGGAGTATTGCTTGTGGTGATGCTCTGCGACTACACCTCAAAGTTGAGGTCGAATCTGATAAAATATTAGATGCTCGCTTTCAAACCTTTGGCTGTACTAGTGCGATCGCATCTTCGAGTGCTTTAACTGAAATGGTCAAGGGTTTAACCCTCGATGAAGCTTTGAAAATCTCTAATAAAGAGATTGCAGATTACCTCGGTGGCTTACCAGAAGCTAAGATGCACTGTTCTGTCATGGGACAGGAAGCTTTAGAAGCGGCTATTTATAATTATCGAGGTATAGCCCTCCCTACCCATGATGACGATGAAGAAGGTGCATTGATTTGTAGCTGCTTTGGGATTACAGAAGCCAAAATTCGCCGTGTGATTGTAGAAAATCATCTTACGGAAGCCGAACAAGTAACAAATTATGTAAAAGCTGGTGGCGGATGCGGTTCCTGTTTAGCGAATATTGATGATATTATAAGAGATGTAAAGGAAGAAGCCGCTTTAACCGCTGACAGTAAGCATAAAGTCGCAGTTGCTCACTCTCCCCAGCCATCATCAAAACCTTTAACCAATGTGCAAAGAATTGCACTCATTCAAAAAGTTCTCGATGAAGAAGTTAGACCCGTACTGATTGCTGATGGTGGAGATGTGGAACTCTACGACGTAGAAGGCAATAAAGTCAAGGTACTACTCCAAGGCGCTTGTGGTTCTTGTTCTAGCAGCACAGCTACTCTCAAGATTGCTATTGAAGCTAGGTTAAAAGAACGTGTGAGCCAAAACTTGGTAGTAGAAGCAGTGGAACCATAACTTTGAGACTTACACACAGCGGAAATACAACCTGTTAACCATTGAATATTCGGCAAGTAGGAGTTGAAGCAGATAGATATCGCCACATCAATTCATTCCTACTGAACAAGGACAGCAACAGCACATAGGTGAAAGTATTTCACACCTCATTGCCGATAGCATTATCCAACTCACACCGAAAGGAGCAGGACATGAGTACATTGTACGACAAAATTGGTGGACAGCCAACAATTGAGAAAGTAGTTGATGCCTTTCACAACAGCATTATGGCAGACAACAGCCTCAAAGGCTTCTTCGCTAAAACCGATATGGCGAAACAACGCGCTCATCAAATTGCTTTCTTCTCTCAAATTCTCGAAGGTCCAAAGCAATACTCTGGCCGTGCTATGGACAAAACCCACTCAGGGATGAAGCTCAGTGAGCAACACTTTGAAGCTGTGAGCAAGCACCTGACTGCAGCCATGACCGCTAGTGGAGTGTCAGCAGAAGACGCTAGCGCTGCAATGGCTAAAGTCTCTAGCCTCAAAGCCGCTATTTTGAACAAGTAAGAAATCTGCATTGATTGGCGTATCACTCCTTCACATCCTACTTGTTTTCTCTACCTATTCTAATGTGTGTAATTTCTCTGTCATTTGTCCAGCCTCCATTGGACAAATGACACGGGAAACCAACTAAACAAAAACTTAACCCCGAACTATTATGACACCAAAACCCTTCAATTATGCTGTGGAGCGATCGCCCCCGCGACGTTCTACAACACGCGCTCACTGCTGTAGCTCAACAGGCGTGAACGTCAACACACAGAACCACACAAACCAACAAATCGCAGGAGAAAAATCATCATGTCAGTTGACGAGAAAATTAGACAGATAGCTTTCTACGGTAAAGGTGGTATCGGTAAATCTACCACTTCTCAAAACACCCTGGCGGCTATGGCAGAAATGGGTCAGCGCATCCTCATCGTTGGTTGTGATCCCAAAGCTGACTCCACCCGTTTGATGCTCCACAGTAAAGCTCAAACCACCGTTCTTCACTTGGCTGCTGAACGTGGTGCAGTTGAAGACTTGGAACTTGAAGAAGTAATGTTAACCGGTTTCCGTGGCGTTCGCTGCGTGGAATCCGGCGGTCCAGAACCCGGTGTAGGTTGTGCAGGTCGTGGTATTATCACCGCCATCAACTTCTTAGAAGAAAACGGCGCTTACCAAGACGTTGATTTCGTATCTTACGACGTATTGGGTGACGTTGTATGTGGTGGTTTTGCTATGCCTATCCGTGAAGATTAAGCCCTGATTTGTAGGGTTTCTCCTATTATTTGGAATCAGATGATGATTTAATCTTGCCCTAACCTTGCCCTAATTTTATCCAGGGAAATTTTCTAAAAGAGGCGTTTTGTTGGCTTTTAATTCATCTTTCTACCCTATTTACCTCCTAGTGTCAAGAGGTATACATAAATTTTGATAAACGGGTTACAGACTTTTAAAAAATAATACTTTTGTTTGAGAAGTTTACCACTTTTACAAATACAGTAATTACACTAAAAATTTACAGTATAGTATTTTGACAATCTGGATTTTTTGATCATTTAAATATCAGGGTTTATATGCTTACTCTTAATCTCAAAACAAACCACAAACCCGTTAAGCAGTATTATCAAGAATTAGAACAGTTTAAAAAATTGGGCGTTGTCCACGAAACCGCCGTTAAAGCTGCTTTTCAAAAGTTACTCGAATCCTGCGCTCAACAGTTCCAATGGACTCTCATCCAAGAATATGGCCTAAAAAGAGAAAAAAAACAACAGCTAAGAATAGATGGAGCTTTAGTAGATGACTATAATTTACCCCGTGCTTACTGGGAAGCTAAAGACACGAAAGACGACCTAAAAAAAGAACTACAGAAAAAATTTGCTAAGGGTTACCCCAAAGATAATATTATTTTTCAGCAACCAGATCGAGCCATTCTCTACCAAGATGGTAAATGTATTCTAGATGAAGACATCACCAACCCCCAAAATTTAGTCGATGTAGTCCGACATTTATTTGAATATCGCCCCCCAGCTATTGAACAATGGGATAAAGCAGTCGAAGAGTTTGGTGTGAGGGTGAAGGAACACGCAACGGCTTTACTAGAATTAATTCGGGAACAAAAAAAGAAGAATAAAAAGTTTATTGATGCTTTTGGTGATTTCTTCCAACTTTGTCGCCAGTCAATTAACCCGAACTTGTCAGAAGCAGCGGTAGAAGAAATGTTAATTCAACATTTATTAACCGAGCGAATTTTTAGAAGTGTCTTTAACAATCCTGACTTTACCCAACGTAATATTATTGCAGCAGAAATTGAGAAGGTAATTAATGCATTAACTTCCAGGTCTTTTAGTAGGAGTCATTTTTTAAGTAGTTTAGATAGATTTTATGGTGCAATTGAAGAAACCGCCGCCACCATTGATGATTTTTCTCGCAAGCAAGACTTTCTCAATAAAATTTATGAGCGATTTTTTCAAGGTTTTTCCGTCAAAGTTGCAGATACCCACGGGATTGTATATACTCCCCAACCCATTGTGAATTTTATGGTCAGGAGTGTAGAAGAGATTTTACAAAAAGAGTTTAATAAGTCCTTAGTTGACCCAGGTGTACATATCCTTGACCCCTTTGTGGGGACTGGTAACTTTATCATCCGGGTAATGCGGGAAATTGTTGAGATCCAAAAATCCGCTTTACCTCACAAATATGACCATGAGTTACATTGTAATGAGGTGATGTTATTACCTTATTATATTGCCTCCCTCAATATTGAACATGAATATTTTGAGCAGGTGGGAGAATATAAACCTTTTCCAGGAATATGTTTAGTTGATACCTTTGAAGACCAAAATATTACACAGTTAGATTTATTTAGCCCGGAAAATATGCAACGGGTGAAAAGACAAAGACAATCAGATATTTTTGTGATTATTGGGAATCCTCCTTATAATGTCGGTCAGATGAATGAAAATGATAATAATAAAAATAGGAAATATAGTAATAAAGATAAAACTGGTATAGATGACCGGGTAGCTGCAACCTACGCCAAAGCCTCAAAGGCGACATTAAAAAATAAACTTTCAGATACCTATGTCAAAGCGGTTCGCTGGGCGAGTGATAGAATTGGGGAGGAGGGGATTATTGCTTTTGTCACTAATAATAGTTTTATTGATGCGCTATCTTTTGATGGGATGAGACACCAGCTAGAAAAAGCTTTTGATCAAATTTATGTATTTGATTTAGGTGGAAATGTTCGCAAAAATCCCAAGCTGTCTGGGACAACTCATAATGTCTTTGGTATTCAGGTAGGTGTGAGTGTGAATATCTTTGTGAAGAAAAAGTGATGGAGGTTATCTAAGAGGTTGTTTGATAAGTTTTCAGCCGTACCGAAATCAATAAGTTCCCTGAGCGAAGTCGAAGGGAACATCAGGGGGAAGAAGTGAGGTTAAGAGAACCGCAAGAGATTTTAGAGATTATTGGGGTGATCGTGGTTTCGACATCGCTCAACCACCGAAATCAATACAGACCACATATCGACTTCGCTCACCGACCACATAAAAAACAATAAAATCCAGTCCCATCCCCTGACAAGGGGAGGGTTAGGGTGGGGTTCAAATATTTGATACACTAATCATAAATTTTCAAACATCCTCTAAGAGGTGGTTTGATAAGTTTTCAGCCGTACCGAAATCAATAAGTTCCCTCAGCGAAGTCGAAGGGAACATCAGGGGGAAGAAGTGAGGTTAAGAGAACCGCAAGAGATTCTAGAGATTATTGGGGGGATCGTGGTTTCGACTTCGCTCAACCACCGAAATCAATACAGACCGCATATCGACTTCCCTCACCGACCACATAAAAAACAATAAAATCCAGTCCCCTCCCCTTACAAGGGGAGGGTTAGGGTGGGGTTCCAATATTTGATACACTAATCATAAATTTTCAAACATCCTCTAAGAGTTAGCTTTGCAAGTGATTTCTGACTGGAATTAGAGATGGTGATGAAATTGGCTCAAAAATGCTTGCTCAGATTGCTAAGAAAACCGGATTAGAACCAAAGGATTTATGAAACAAGCCAAAATATATTACGCCGCAATAGATGACACCTGGACAAAAGAACAAAGGTTAGCCTATTTAGAAAAACTTGAACATACTGGTAATGTAGAATGGCAAGAAATTACACCAGATAAAAATCATAATTGGTTAACCACTCAGTTAAAACTAGATTATGATGAATTTTTACCTATAGGTAATAAACAGACAAAATATACATCTGTAAATACTTCAGCCATTTTTTCACTTTACAGCTTAGGTATTAGTACAAGTAGGGATAATTGGGTTTATAGTTATCAATTTGAGGATTTAATTAAAAACATCAATGTTTTAGTTGAAACTTATAACGAACAGGTTTTTAAGTGGAAAAACAGCGCCAAATCTGAACAAAATATTGACTATTTTGTTTTATATGATGACGAAAAAATCAAATGGAGTAGTAAATTAAAACAATTATTAAATGCTGGTCTTTCTACAGAATTTAATTTAGCCAAAATCAGAATAGCTCTGTATAGACTATTTAGTTCACAGTATGTTTATTTTGATCAAGTTTTAATTGATAGACGTGGGAATTTCCCTGTAATATTCCCCAATCCTGAAACTGAAGCAGAAAATCGGGTGATTTGTCTTCCAGGAGTGGGAAATAGAAAAGATTTTGGTGTTTTTATCTCAAGGTTTATTCTATCTTATGACTTTGCCTTTGAAAAAGCTCAATGTTTCCCATTTTACACCTATAACGAAGACGGAACAAACCGCCAAGAAAACATTACAGACTGGGCATTATCAGCATATCGTCACCATTACCAAGATACCACAATTACAAAATGGGACATCTTCTACTACATCTATGCAGTCCTCCATCATCCCCACTACCGGGAACGCTACGCAGCCAACCTCAAAAAAGAACTCCCCCGCATTCCCTACGCTCCTGACTTTCACCCCTTTGTCACCGCAGGAAAACGACTCGCAGAAATTCATATCAACTACGAAAAACAGCCCCAATATCGCCTCAAACATCTAGAAAATAAAGACTTACCCATAGATTGGCTTGTGGAAAAAATGCGCCTATCCAAAGATAAAACCCAAATCAAATATAATGATTTTCTCACCCTAACCGGTATACCCCCAGAAGTGTTTAACTACCGTCTGGGTAACCGTTCCGCCCTGGATTGGATTATAGACCAATATCAAGTTAAGACAGATAAACTGAGCGGAATTACCAATGATCCTAACCGCCTTGATGATGAGCAGTATATAGTCAGGTTAGTTAAACAAGTCATTACCGTTAGTTTAGAAACTGTAAAGATTGTAGAAGAATTACCAGATTTAGGCTTACCAAATGATTAAGCATGAGGTAGCAAAAGAAGAACGAAACTTACGTAGTAAGTTGGAACCCCCCCGGATTCATCCGCGGAGTAGTTCAGCCTAAAATTTATTTTCTCCAACGATTTACAGCACCTTGCATGAATCTGAAATACAGATATGAGTGATAAAACTTTTGTGGGGTGGGCATCTTCCCCGCCCTTGTACCTACTCAGATGAAATATACTGTAATTAACCACACCTGTTCAACCTAGACATTCAACCGTAAACGCAAGCGTTCATTTTCAAATCTCAATCGTTCATTTTCCTGTTGTAACTGAAAAACCATATCTTGCAACTCTTCCATCTGCGACTTTTTACTAATAGCTTGTGCAATAGCAACCTTGCGATTTTCTAAACTAAACCACCTTTGATAAATAGATGTGTGCATATTTACGGAATGACCCAAATTATCAGCAGCAGCTTTAATAGGAATCCCCATTAAATGGGCGCGAATCGCCCAAGCGTGGCGTAAATCATAAGGTTGAAAAGGAATACCCACAAATCTAAACCATCTGTCCGTACCATGACGAGCAGAGTTAATTTGTTTATTGGTAACTTTACCGTGAATTTTGGCTTTTAATAATTCAATAGCCTCTGTGTCAGTCTTTAAATTAAAGGTTTCTACCCACTGGGGATATAATGGTAAAGCTTCCCTTTCACCGGTTTTGCACTCTTGATTTACTCGCCAAGTATTGACGATATTATCTGAAGATAACCACCAATCTAAATCAGGATTAACAAAAATTTCCCTAGGTCTTAATCCATAGGTGGCTAACATTCCGTATACCCAGCGCCATAGTTTCCAATTATTCCTATCTTCCCTAGTGAGTAATTTACTAGGGCGGTTGATTGAGTAGGTTTCAAATTTAAGATATTCTTGCTCTATATCTACATCGCTGGGTATATCACGCTGACGTTGAGCAGTAGGTTTGATTTTTAAATTACTCAGTTCTGGGACTTCTAAACCGGAACATTTACACAGCACCCGAATAACTTTAATTAGCTCATTTTTCACACTATCTGAAGAATTACAAAGTTTTACAGCCGTAATAAAGTTAATATCTATTGCTAATTTTTCTTTAGGTAGGTGTTTTTGAGCAATATAAAAATAGCTACTAAATGTATTTTCACTTTTCAGGTTACGTTTTCTAGTTTGAAAATAATTCACCTCGAAATCTGCAATTAAATCACCAATGGTTTTGTTTGTAACTTTATTGCGAGTTTTACCTAAGTATTTTTCAGTCCATTGAAACTGTTTTCTGGCTATTAACTTTCCTAACTCATAGGCTTCTTCTTCTGCAGTCCGTAAGCCATCAAAATTAAAGGGAATACCCAAAGAAATATCATATTGCTTTGTTCCTATACCGTTTTTGTCAAAATCTCCTGGTTTAATGGGTAGGGTGCTTCTCAGTTGTAGTGACTTACCAGATTTTCTGACGGAAACATTCACCCTAGCAGCTTTGAGTCTATTATTTACGGCTTTTAATTCCGTTTCTAGTTTTGCTATCAGGTGATTTTCTTGATTTGTAACTGCTTGCATTCTACCTATATATCCCCCATCGCTCCTGGCTGTTTGGTGAAAATCGGCAAATGCTTCCTGTGTTCTGTTCATACCCTAGATTTACCCTGATAAAAAAACTGTTCATCATTGACAATGATGACAGCAAACATTGTTAAAAATGAACATTTACAGCCTATAAGGATAATATTACCGCTCTTGATCGTGAAGGTAAAGCACAAGAAATCTACATCGTTACCTCCGGTGAAATGATGGCGATGTATGCTGCTAACAACATCGCTCGTGGTGTTCTTAAATATGCTCACACCGGCGGTGTGCGCTTAGGTGGTTTGATTTGTAACAGCCGTAAGGTTGACCGCGAAATCGAATTGATTGAAACTCTGGCTGCACGTTTGAACACCCAGATGATTCACTTCGTACCCCGCGACAACATCGTTCAACACGCTGAATTGCGTCGGATGACAGTTAACGAGTATGCACCTGACAGCAATCAAGCTCATGAATACCGTGAATTAGCTAAGAAGATCATCAACAACAAAAACCTCACCATCCCCACTCCTATCGAGATGGATGAATTAGAAGCACTGTTGATCGAGTTCGGTATTCTCGAAAGCGACGAAGAAGCAGAAAAACTGTTAGCAGCAGATAAAGCAGCAGCTAAGTAATAATACACAGGGAAAAAGGAAAAGGAAAGAATTATCTCTGACCTTTTACCTTTGACCTTCCCCCCTATCCTTTAGGGGAATTCCATCTACCTTATCCCCAGATCCTTACTAACTTGAGAGGCTAAAATGACACCTCCAGAAAACAACAAGATTGTTGAAGAAAGAAAAGAACTTATTAAAGAAGTTCTAGAAGCTTACCCTGATAAAGCTAAGAAAAAACGCGAAAAGCACTTAAACGTATTTGAAGAAGGTAAGAGCGATTGCGGTGTTAAGTCTAACATCAAATCTCTTCCTGGTGTAATGACCGCCCGTGGTTGTGCTTATGCAGGTTCTAAGGGTGTGGTTTGGGGTCCTATTAAGGACATGATCCACATCAGCCACGGTCCTGTAGGTTGCGGTTACTGGTCTTGGTCTGGTCGTCGTAACTACTACATTGGTACTACAGGTGTTGATACCTTTGGTACTATGCACTTTACCTCTGACTTCCAAGAACGGGATATCGTTTTCGGTGGTGACAAAAAACTACTGAAATTAATCCAAGAGTTGGAAGAATTATTCCCTCTAAACCGTGGTGTTTCTATTCAGTCTGAATGTCCCATCGGTCTAATTGGGGATGACATCGAAGCTGTAGCTAAGAAAGCAGCAAAAGAGATTGATAAGCCTGTTGTTCCTGTACGTTGCGAAGGTTTCCGCGGTGTTTCCCAGTCCTTGGGTCACCACATCGCTAACGACATGATTCGTGACTGGGTATTCCCCAGAGCTGACAAGGCTAAGGCTGACGGTACACTTAACTTTGAATCTACCCCCTATGACGTAGCCATTATCGGTGACTACAACATTGGTGGTGATGCTTGGGCTAGCCGCATCTTACTAGAAGAAATCGGCTTGCGTGTAGTTGCTCAGTGGTCTGGTGATGGTACCATCAACGAAATGTTGATGACCCCCAACGTCAAGATGAACCTCATCCACTGTTACCGCTCGATGAACTACATCAGCCGTCACATGGAAGAAAAATATGGTATTCCCTGGTTAGAATACAACTTCTTTGGTCCTAGCAAGATTGCTGAGTCCTTACGGGAAATTGCCTCTAAGTTTGACTCCAAGATCCAAGAAAACGCTGAGAAGGTGATCGCTAAGTATCAGCCTACCATGGATGCGATCGTTAACAAGTATCGCCCCCGTTTGGAAGGTAAGACTGTCGCCATGATGGTGGGTGGTCTGCGTCCTCGCCACGTTGTCCCAGCTTTCCAAGACTTGGGTATGAAAATGATTGGTACTGGTTATGAGTTCGCTCATAACGACGACTACAAACGTACCACTCACTACATCGAAAATGGCACCATCGTTTACGATGACGTAACTGCTTACGAGTTTGAAGAGTTTGTTAAGGCTCTTAAACCAGACTTAATTGCTTCCGGTGTGAAAGAGAAGTACGTCTTCCAAAAGATGGGTCTACCTTTCCGTCAAATGCACTCTTGGGATTACTCCGAACCTGGTCACGCTGCTTCAAAGCTGCTTCAAATTAGGGTTATGCAATTATAGATTTAATATAAGTTAATTTTTAGCCTAAATTCAATTAATTATGTTCTACAATAACATTGATTATTGCTGACAGTCAATATTCAATATCTTAATTTATATGTATTTGGGTAATTCTTAAATTTTGCTGATTGGTAAATTTGTCAAATGATAAACATTTTTTCATGTATTTCTTTTAGACTAAAATTTTTAGTTGATTGGGTAAAAGTGCGATCGCATCAACAGACTATCAAAACGGCGATCGCCATACCAGCTTGCGATCGCTTTTGTAAGTCATCGAGTGTTGATTATTTTATCAACCAACCTTAACCCTGCATTTTCCGACCTTAAGCTTTCATTCTCTAACCTCAATCTTTGATTCTCTAACCTCAATCTTTCATTCTCCTCCCGCATTAACTCAACCTCATTCCTCTTACTCAAAGCCTGATTAATCGCCAACTTCCGCATATCCAGAGAGAACCAACGCTGATAAGTTTGTGTATGAACTTGCACACTATGACCTAAATTATCCGCAGCAGCTTTAATTGGTATCCCTAAAATATGCGCCCGAATCGCCCAAGCGTGACGTAAATCATAGGGCTTAAAATCTAACCCAATTTTCCGAAACCACCAACTAACTCGTTGAGTTAACGCCGTTATTTCCCCATGACTATTCTGATCTTTCTTACTAACGGTACTTGCGAGCATTTCTAAATATTGAGGATTTGTCAAATCAAACTCTAAAATCCATTCTTTATGTAACGGTAATGCTTGTCTCTCACCAGTCTTACAATCTTTATGAACTTTCCAAGTAAAATCTATATTTTCTGGACTTAACCACCAATCGATATCAGGATTAATAAATAACTCCCGCGGGCGCAACCCAAACACCGCCAACATACCATAAGTCCACCGCCAAAGTTGCCAACTATCTTTCACATTTTGATTAACTTGATTACCTCTGTGGTTTAAGTAATCTTCAAACTTAATAATTCCTGCCACTATTTCAGCATCCGTGGGTATATTCCGGGAATTATTCCCCGGCATTTTAGAATATGGAGATAAATCTATTTCAATTTTAAAAGTTTGGCAAAATGCAGATATAGCTCTGGTAGCATTATATCTTGCCCATTCCTTATCTATTTTTGTAATTGCACTAATTAAATTTTCAGGTGTTGCTAAATCCTCTAAATTATTAACCCGCTTGGTTCGGGAAAAATAATAAAAAAAAGTATGTTCACTTTTGGTAGTGCGTTTGTGAGTTTTAAAATACTCCTCCTCAAACTGTGCTAATAACTCACCTATAGTTTTAAATTCTTGTTTAATTGCCTCATTACCTAAATATTTATCATTCCACTCAAAGGTTTTTCTAGCGATTAACTTACCTAATTCATAAGCTTCTTCCTCAGCCGTTTTCAGTCCATCCAAGTTAGCCGGAATATTCAAGCTGAGATTATATTGCTTTTTTCCAGTCCCTCTTGTGTCCTGATCCCCAGGTTTAATTGGTAAGGTCGCCCGTAATTGCAGACTTCCATTTGATTCTCTCACCGTTACCTTCGCCTTTGCAGATTTCAAGCGCAGATTTACTTGTTCTAACTCTACTAATACTTTTGTTCTCATGTGTTCTCTTTGCTGTTGTGCTTGCAGACTGGAGCCGAGAAAACTGCCGTCAGTAGATGGAAATGGTTCTAAGTCTGTAAAAGCTTCTTGATACTTGTCTTTACCCTGATGATGCATCGCTATGGTTTAGCCTATATTTAGCCTAAAAATAAATGTGCTATCAGCAAACAATGTTTATCAATAGCATTGCTTACCACAAACATTAAGACATTTAGAGCTATTAAACCATAAAAAGAAATACTCCGGTCCTTATCACGGTTATGATGGCTTCGCTATCTTCGCTCGCGATATGGATTTGGCACTCAATAGCCCAACCTGGGGACTAATTGGCGCTCCCTGGAGCAAAAAGGCTGACGCTAAAGCTAAAGCCAAAGCTACCGCCTAAATCAGTGGAAAAGGGATAAATAGGGATGGCCTGGGGTCTTAGCCCCAGGGGAGGAGTTGGGAATTCAAAGTTCAAAATTCAAAAGTTAAAAGTTAATTTTGATTTTTGCATTCTGAATTTTGAGTGACATTCCCACCCCCACCCTATGAAATTCCCCCCAAATTTCCCAATTACTAACGAATCATGTAAGCTTGGAGAACCAGCAAATGCCTCAGAATCCAGATAAAATTCAAGACCACGTTGAGTTATTCCACCAACCAGAGTACAAGCAACTCTTCCAAAACAAGAAGGAATTTGAAAACGGTCACAGCCCCGAAGAAATCGAACGGGTTGCAGAATGGACCAAGGGTTGGGAATATCGCGAAAAGAACTTTGCTCGTGAAGCATTAACCATCAACCCTGCTAAAGGTTGCCAACCTTTAGGTGCAATTTTTGCTGCTGTGGGTTTTGAAGGCACTTTACCCTTTGTACAAGGTTCTCAAGGTTGCGTTGCATACTTCCGTACCCACTTAACCCGTCACTACAAAGAACCATTCTCTGGTGTGTCTTCTTCCATGACTGAAGACGCAGCGGTATTCGGTGGTATGCAGAACATGATTGATGGGTTGGCTAACTCTTACCAACTCTACAAGCCCAAGATGATTGCTGTTTGCACCACCTGTATGGCTGAGGTTATTGGTGATGACTTACAAGCTTTCATCAACAACGCTAAGGATGCTGGTTCAGTTCCTAAGAATTTCCCAGTCCCTTATGCTCACACACCTAGCTTTGTTGGTTCCCACATCACTGGTTACGACAACATGATGAAGGGTATTCTTTCTAACCTCACCGCAGGTCAGAAGAAAGCCACCAGCAATGGCAAAATCAACTTTATCCCAGGTTTTGACACCTACGTAGGCAACAACCGTGAAATCAAGCGTATTGCAGGTTTATTCGGTTTTGACTACACCATTCTAGCTGATAACAGTGACTACCTGGATTCACCCAACACAGGTGAATTCGATATGTATCCCGGTGGTACTAAGTTGGAAGATGCCGCAGACTCCATCAACGCTAAGGCTACAGTGTTTCTGCAAGCGCACTCCACAGTTAAGACCCGTGAGTACATTGAAAAAGAATGGAAGCAAGAAGTTGTAGTTTCCCGTCCTTGGGGTATTAAGGCTACTGACGAGTTCTTGATGAAACTCAGTGAATTGAGCGGTAAGCCCATTCCCCAAGAGTTGGAAATCGAACGCGGTCGTGCAGTTGATGCCATGACCGACTCCCACGCTTGGTTACACGGTAAGCGCTTCGCTATCTACGGTGAGCCAGACTTGGTATACAGCGTAGTTGGTTTCATGTTAGAAATGGGTGCTGAACCTGTGCATATCTTGGTTCACAACTCCAATGACGTGTTTGAAAAAGAACTTCAAGCTCTACTAGATTCTAGTCCTTTTGGTCAAGGCGCAACCATCTGGGGTGGTAAAGACCTATGGCATATGCGTTCTTTACTGTTCACTGAACCTGTAGACTTGCTGATTGGTAACTCCTATGGTAAGTACCTGTGGCGTGATTGTAAGGTTCCCCTCGTCAGAATTGGTTATCCTATCATGGATCGCCACCACTTACACCGCTACAGCACTATCGGTTATCAAGGTGTGATCAACTTGCTCAACTGGATTGTCAATACAATCTTTGAAGAAATCGATCGCAACACCAATATTCCTTCTAAAACAGATATTTCTTACGACTTGATTCGCTAAGAATTGCAGAGTGCTAATCAAAGGTAAGGAAGGGGAGTAAGGGCTAGGGGCAAAAAGGGTGATACTCATCCCCAGCGCCCCTAGAGCCGCTACTTACCTTTTTCTAGCAAATTACATCTTTAATGGAGGTATCTATTATGGAAACTATACATCATACTCACTCTGATCATCATTACCATCCACCTAACTATCAAAAGTCTGGTTGGTTTCAGAAAATGTTCAATCCTCTGCGTGGTTTAATAGATGGGATTGAAGTGAGAAATTATCATCTTGCTCATATAATCTGCCAGGTCATTCCTTGCTGTTGTCCCTTTGAGCGTAATGTTAATTTATTCGGGAGGACTTTGCATATTCCGGCTTTGTGTAAACTCAATCCTGTATATGATGAGTTGGTGGCTATGCGTTTTCGGGCTTTATCTTTTCTGGCTGATGAACGTGGGGAAGATGTCACCAAGTATATTTGTTAGGCAGTGATATTGATTTTTTAATGCTCTTGCAAAAGTACATTTTATGATAAGTAGTCCCCAGATGAACACAGATTATTATTAATGGTTTATCCGGTGTGAATGTGGTCGGGAGAGGAGTTTTGCAAGCAGTCTATTAGTTACTATTTAACACGTCGATCTAGCAAGAGAAGAGACATGAAAATTACCCAAGGCAAAATTAATGAGCTGCTGAGTGAGTCGGGATGTGAACACAATCAGCACAAACAGGGTGAGAAGAAAAATAAGTCTTGTACCCAACAAGCCCAGCCCGGTGCGGCTCAAGGAGGTTGCGCTTTTGATGGTGCAATGATTGCTTTGGTGCCAATCACTGATGCGGCTCATTTGGTCCATGGGCCTATTGCCTGTGCTGGTAATTCTTGGGGTAGTCGTGGTAGTCTTTCCTCTGGTCCCCAACTCTACAAGATGGGTTTTACTACCGATTTGAGTGAGAATGATGTGATTTTCGGGGGTGAAAAGAAGCTCTATCAGGCGATTCTGCAACTTAAAGAACGCTACAATCCCCCAGCCATTTTTGTCTACGCTACTTGTGTCACTGCTTTGATTGGCGATGATATAGATGCTGTTTGCAAGACGGCGGCTGAGAAAACTGGCACTCCTGTGATTCCTGTGATTGCTCCGGGGTTTATTGGTAGTAAGAACCTGGGTAACCGCTTTGGTGGTGAGGCCTTGCTGGAATATGTAGTTGGTACGGCAGAACCGGAAACAACTACACCTTATGATATTAACTTGATCGGTGAGTATAATATTGCCGGGGAAATGTGGGGAGTCACACCACTGCTGGAAAAGTTAGGCATTCGTGTTTTATCTAAAATAACGGGTGATGCTCGCTATGACGAGGTTCGTTACGCCCACCGGGCCAAGCTCAATGTGATGATCTGTTCCCGTGCGTTGCTGAATATGGCTAGAAAGATGGAGGAACGTTACAACATTCCTTACATTGAAGAGTCTTTCTATGGCATTGATGATATGAATCGCTGTCTGCGAAATATTGCGGCGCAATTGGGCGATGCTGATTTGCAGGAGCGCACAGAAAAGTTAATTGCCCAAGAAACTGCAGATCTTGATTTGGCTTTGGCTCCCTATCGGGCTCGACTTCAAGGGAAGCGGGTTGTATTATATACCGGTGGTGTCAAGAGTTGGTCGATTATCTCGGCAGCTAAGGACTTGGGTATAGAAGTCGTTGCTACTAGTACTAGAAAAAGTACTGAGGAAGATAAAGCCCGGATCAAGAGGTTGATTGGTAATGATGGCATCATGATGGAGAAGGGTAACGCTAAGGAATTGTTAAAGCTAGTGAAGGACACCGGCGCTGATATGTTGATCGCCGGGGGCCGTAATCAATACACTGCTTTAAAAGCCCGGATTCCTTTCCTGGATATCAACCAAGAACGTCACCATCCCTATGCTGGTTATGTGGGTATGGTGGAGATGGCACGGGAATTATATGAGGCTCTGTATAGCCCTATTTGGGAACAAATACGTAAACCCGCCCCTTGGGAAGAGTCTGAGGGATGAGGGGAAGGGTTGTAGGCTCATGACCAACGACTAGCAGTTTCAGATCCCGGACTTGTTTCATAAACTCCAGACTCTTGAGCATCTACACCAGAACTCCGGGATCTCCAATAGACCAACGACTAAGTATAAATGCAATGGCGATTGTTAATCTTCCTAATAAACCACTGACAGTTAATCCCCTCAAACAAAGCCAAGCTTTGGGTGCATCTTTAGCTTTTTTGGGCTTGAAGGGGATGATTCCTTTATTTCACGGTTCCCAAGGTTGTACTGCCTTCGCTAAAGTTGTGCTTGTACGGCATTTTCGGGAAGCTATTCCCCTAGCTACTACAGCCATGACAGAAGTTACTACTATCTTGGGTGGTGAGGAGAATGTGGAACAAGCAATTCTCACTTTGGTGGAGAAGGTCAGTCCGGAAATTATTGGTTTATGTAGTACAGGACTGACGGAAACTAGAGGAGATGAGCTAGAGCGGTTTCTCAAGGAAATCCGCGATCGCCATCAGTCCCTAAATTATCTGCCCATTGTATATGCTACTACCCCAGACTTTAAGGGGGCGTTGCAAGATGGCTTTGGGGCGGCTGTGGAAAGTATAGTCAGGGAAATCCCCCAAGCTGGTGGTATCAGAACTGAACAAGTTACTATTTTGGCGGGTTCTGCGTTTACACCGGGGGATATACAGGAAATTAAAGAGATGGTAACAGCCTTTGGCTTAGTGCCAATCTTTGTTCCTGACCTGGGGGCTTCTCTTGATGGTCATTTAGAAGATGGTTATACTGCTATTACAGCTAGTGGTACTACCTTAAAACAACTACGAGATGTAGGTAGTTCAGCCTTTACCATCGCTTTGGGCGAGAGTATGCGACCGGCGGCTAAAATCCTGGAGGAGCGGTTTAATATCCCCTATGAGGTGTTTGGTGAACTGACGGGATTGGAACCGGTAGATGAGTTCCTGCAAGCATTATCTATTCTCAGTAGCAATCCGGTACCGGAAAAATACCGCAGTCAACGTCGCCAGTTACAAGATGCGATGTTAGATAGTCATTTTTACTTTAGTGCCAAGCGAGTGTCTTTGGCGTTAGAACCGGATTTGTTATGGTCAATGGTTAACTTTCTGCAATCCATGGGAAGTCAAATTCATGGGGCGGTGACTACGACGCGATCGCCGCTGTTGGAAAAACTCCCGGTAAAAAGTGTCACCATCGGCGATTTAGATGATTTTGAGCAATTAGCCCTTGGGTCTGATTTATTGATTGGAAATTCTAATCTAGGTGCGATCGCGAAACGTCTCTCAGTTCCTCTCTATCGTCTAGGTATTCCCATCTACGACCGTTTGGGTAATGGATACTTTACTAAAGTGGGCTACCGAGGCACTATAGAGGTGTTATTTGGCATTGGTAATCTATTTTTAGAGGCTGAAGAAGAGAGAGTTAAACACTTATGGAACTTAGGGAATGGGGATTAAGAATCAATTACTTCTCAATTCCCCATACCCAACACGCAATACCCCATCCTTAATTCACAAAAAAAGAGAATGAAAATTGCCTTTACCACCAGTGACCGAGTTCATATTAATGCTCACTTCGGATGGGCTAGAGAAATTGATGTTTATGAAATCTCTGACGAGGGATATCAATTTCTGGAAACTCTCAAATTTGAGGGTGATCTCAAAGAAGATGGTAACGAGGATAAAATCACCCCTAAACTTGATGCTTTAGTCGATTGTACCATCGTTTATGTTGCTGCCATTGGTGGTAGTGCCGCAGCCCGTTTAATTAAGAAAGGCGTCACCCCAGTCAAAGCCAAATCAGAAGCAGAAGAAATTAGTGAAGTTCTCACAAAACTAGTAAAAACCCTCAAAGGTAATCCTCCCCCTTGGTTGCGTAAAGCATTGAGACAAACCACTCCTAACTTTGCAGATTAACTTGAAGTTTAAGCCACGGTATGAGTACAAATAATAGTGTAAACGGAAGCAGTGATACAGTAGTCTTCAACTCGCCTTTTCTCAAGACATTAGTCCAGCAAATCCGTGGACAAGACACTTATGGGGTTTATCGTAACTGGTCAGATGAATTAATACTCAAACCCTTTGTAGTTACCAAACAGAAGAAACGGGAAATTTCTCTAGAGGGTGAAGTTGATCCGATTACTCAAGCTCGGATTATGGCATTTTTCCGCGCTGTAGCCGCTGGTGTAGAACAGGAAACAGGCCTAATTTCTCAGGTAGTGCTTGACTTAAGTCATGAAGGATTTGGCTGGGCGCTGGTTTTTTCTGGTCGTCTTTTGCTAACTAAAAAAACCTTGCGTGATGCGCACAGATTTGGTTTTGACTCCCTAGAAAAATTAGCCCAGGAGGGAGAAGCCTATGTGCAAAAAGGTATTGAATTAGGTAAAAGATTCGCCGAGGTAGGGAACCTTTAAAACAGCTTTGGAGATCCCGGACTTCTGGTGTAGATGCTCAAGAGTCTGAAGTTTATGAAAGAAGTCCGGGATCTGAAACTGCTAAATAGATACCAAGGTGTTTATTGGGATTTTTTCTGCGGTGTTGATCATAAGGAGTAGTGGTGAGCGAAACAAGTATTACAGAACTGAAAAACCAAATTAAGCGGCTGAATAGTAAAGCTGGTCAAATGAAGATGGATCTGCATGATTTAGCTGAAGGTTTGCCCACAGATTACAAAACACTTATGGATGTGGCGGCTGCGACTTATAAAATCTATCAACAGCTAGATGAGCTTAAGCAACAACTCAAAATCCTGGAGAATTCTCAATGAGTGGAACTATGAATGAATTCAAAAAGCTGGTAGATGCGGAGGAATTTTTTAATTTTTTTAATTTGCCCTACGACCAAGAAATTGTCAATGTAAATCGGTTACATATTTTGAAGAAATTTTCGCAATATATGGCGGAAGTTGATGATAATTCTGCTGATTTGAGTACAGAAGAAAGACTTCATCAATATTCTTTGGCTTTGCAAAAAGCTTATGATGTTTTCCTGGAATCAACCCCCCATGAACAAAAGCTGTTCAAGGTGTTTAATGAGAAGCCTAAGAATGTAGTTACGCTGACAGAAATCACTTCTGATTAGGAGGTAAAAAGTGATCAACCTAACGCCTACCGAGTTGGAACGCTATAGTCGCCAAATGATGCTCCCAAATTTTGGCGAACTAGCTCAAAAACGCCTGAAGTCTGCAACAGTTCTGGTTACGGGTGTGGGGGGATTAGGCGGTACGGCGGCGCTTTACTTAGCAGTAGCGGGCGTTGGGCGGCTAATCCTAGTCCGGGGTGGTGACTTGCGCTTGGATGATATGAATCGTCAGATTTTAATGACTGATGATTGGGTAGGTAAGCCAAGGGTATTCAAGGCTAAAGAAACTCTGGAAGCAATTAATCCTGATGTCCAGGTGGAAGTAGTTCATGATTACATCACCCCAGAAAATGTAGACTCGTTGGTACAATCGGCTGATATGGCGCTAGATTGCGCGCACAATTTTACAGAACGCAATCTGCTCAATGAAGCTTGTGTACGCTGGCGTAAACCGATGGTGGAAGCAGCAATGGACGGGATGGAGGCTTACTTAACTACCATTATTCCAGGTGTAACTCCTTGTTTATCCTGTTTGTTTCCAGAAAAGCCGGAATGGGACAGACGTGCTTTTTCAGTTCTCGGCGCTGTCTCTGGGACACTAGCTTGTCTAACAGCGTTGGAAGCCATCAAGCTGATTACTGGGTTTAGTCAACCTCTGTTATCGCAATTGCTGACCATTGACTTGAATCGCATGGAATTTGCCAAGCGCCGTTCTCAGCGCGATCGCGCTTGTCCCGTATGTGGTAACACTGCGCCTTGGAGATATGGTCACTCCCCATCAATGGACGCTACCAGCAATTGTACAACGTAGTTTTTACTCATAATTGACACAAATCCCCACACTAGAAATCGGCAGGAAAGGTAATGGCTGTTAGCTTAACAGAAAAAGCAGAATTTCGTCTGCGGGCATTTTTACGAAGTTCAGCCTCTGATAATAACGACACTAAAAAAGGTATCCGTGTATCTGTGCAAAATGGTGGTTGCAGTGGCTATGAATATGGTCTTGAGATCACCAGCAAACCAAAACCAGATGACTTGGTAATTCAGCAAGGGAATGTGCTGATTTACGTTGATGCCAAAAGTGCGCCGTTATTAGAAGGGGTGATCATCGACTTTGTAGAAGGGGTAATGGAAAGTGGCTTTAAGTTCACTAACCCTCATGCAAGTGATACCTGCGGTTGCGGAAAATCCTTCAAAACAGATGATGGCACACCTACGGGGATACCTTGCAAATAGTACTTGGAATTGAACCCCATCAATGTGCTGCTGTCTTCCGCGTTGCTACTCGCAGATTTCACTAGATAAACTTCGAGAAATCCATCTAAGCGTCTAAATTTTGAGGAGAATCGGAAAATGGCTACCTACCAAGTGAGATTAATCAACAAAAAAGAAGGTCTGGACACCACAATTGAAGTAGATGAAGATACTAACATTGTGGACGCAGCAGAAGAAAATGGTATTGAATTACCTTTCTCTTGTCACTCAGGTTCTTGCTCGAGTTGTGTAGGAAAAGTTGTAGAAGGTGAAATTGATCAATCTGATCAAAACTTCTTAGATGACGAGCAAGTATCTAAAGGATTCGCTTTACTTTGCGTTACCTATCCTCGCTCTAATTGCACAATTAAGACCCACCAAGAAGCATATCTTGTATAGAATATTGCTTAAACCGCTACTATCAGCAATATTTGCTTACAGCAGTTTTCACCGAGATAAACTCAAGATTTATTGATATTCATCTGTGTTTATCTGTGGTTCATTATCTTTTCATCTACTACACCCACTGCTTAACTGCAATCAAGATGAAGGATGAAGTATATCCTTCATCTTTTTTTTAATTACAGATTTTTGCCTCAGTACAATTTATCTGTAAGGGCGTAGGTACTGCTGGAATACGGGCTAAAATTCCTTTCTTGAGAGGTTCTGGACGTTCACCCCAGGGTAACAAACCTTGTGGGTGTGCATAATATTTACCAGCACACTGGAATACACCCTCTACTTCTGCTGGCGATAGCTCAGGAGATAGATCGCCGAAAAGATAAGTATATTTATCATGTGAGGCAAAGGAAACAACACAAGAGCGATCGCATGCGCTCATACATTCTACCGGTTGAATCCTAAACTCCGTGTTCAATTCCCAATGGGGATAATGTGCTTGTAAGTGCTTGAGAAGTATTTCTCCGCCACTTTCACCTACACGTTTACCGCCTTCCCACTTACTCCCACAGGTTGTACAAACAAATATTGTATGTTCTGCTCTCATCTATACCTCGTAGATTGTAGCTTAATTTACTTGTATATCGGCGGGTATTCTGACTTAGGCAATTTTAAATCTTAAATTTGGTGTTTTTTGGTGTTTTAAATCTCAAACTAAAAATCTAAAATCGGTTTACAGCTGCGGGACAGCGCCGGACTTACACCGAACTTTCCCCCTTACCTCTAATAGTTAATTTCTATTAGAACCGAATATATAGTAATTTAGCATATTTTCGTCAAATTTATCACACATTAAATGAGAAAGTTTAGAGAAACTATAAGGCATTTACGGCATCAGTAGCAGTAAGTAAGCTACAACATGGACTAAATACAAACGATACAAAAAAATATCTAGTTTATTAGATTTGTAATTTAGCTGTATATTTAGCTGCATTTTTAGATTTTCTTCAGCCAATTATTCCACAGATGTATGGGGATCTTTATAAATCATTCATAATTCAAACTTATCAGAGTGATAATATATAAATAAGTTAAATTGTTGCTAGTGAACTTAAATCTCAAAAAACCCTGCCAAGATTTATCTCTGAACTTGGGTGCAGCTAAAACTTCATCATGACCTGAGATAGATGCAACAAAAAAATTACGAGAATCTGCGTAAATCTTATTCTAGACTTTTTCTACTTCGCTATAAACCTCTATTCAAATTGATGAGTCCGTTTAGGGATATCAAGGATTAGTTATGAATCAGATCAAAAAGCAAAAATTGAGTGAAGTTACCCAGCAATGGCTGATAGCAAATGGTTATAATCCCAATAACTTAAATCGACAAGGTGAGAATGGCGACACAGCTTTGATAAAAGCTACTAGAGAAGGAGTCTATGCAGTAGTCAAAGAGCTAATTGACTTAGGCGTGAATATTAATGCCAAAAATTATGATCGCAATAATGCTTTATGGTTTGCTTGTTGTGGTAATCATTATGAGCTAATTAGCTTGCTCCTAGCTACAGAAATTGATATTAATAACCAAAATGATAACGGTGCAACTGTTTTAATGTATGCAGCATCAGCAGGGAAGACGGGGGTGGCTAAGTTACTTATACAACACAAACCTAACTTAAATTTAAGGAATTTTGATGATTGTAGGGCTATAGATTTAGCTAGCAATATGGAGATATTAAGGTTACTTCAAAACGCAGAAAGGTAAGAATTTAGACAGGCTTTGCCCATAGTCTAGTAAGCATTATTACTTATCTGTACAGGTGACTCCAAATTATGTAGATCCTTACACTCATCCCCATTAATTTAAAGTTTATGCCAAATTTTAGGGGGTGAAATTAAATCTCAACAATCCCCTGCATTCGTTTATCTGGCTAACTAGTGCAGTTACCCAGGAAAGGGCTTTATATCCTAGGGAGTTTTATCTACTTGGTGGGATGTGGGGAATGGTGGATGGTATCTATCATTTGGAAGTTGAGAATAATTCTCTCGCACTCACCTATGAATTAATTGATGATGCACTATAAAATTATATTATACCAGCAAAAAGTATCAAGTGATGCTTTTTTTAAATTAGTTGTGTTTATTATAGGTCTAGTTGGAAATATCAGGATAGGAGACTAAGATATTGCTTTCTGGATAGCGGTCATCATTTAGGGGTGATTGCAACATCAGCTGATCTCCATAACCAAGATATACAACTTATTTTTGACTTTGATAAACTTGATGTCAATAGGTTGTTAGGCTTGAAAAATAAAGAGCTTATCACTGCTGGGGTAATCTCAGTCCAAATCCAAGACAAGCCAATTAGAGCTTTGGGACTGCGGGTTTCTTTTGTCTGGGGTACACATTATTTTGAAGCTGATCAATTTATTCAATATAGGTATCAAGCAACCACTTTGCAGCAGAGTCCAGTACAGCCATTACAACACCTACAGTTTAACTTTGACAGAGATAAATTTCATCCTATTGTGTGAAATAGACGTTGAGCGAGACGTTTCCGGAAACAGTTTATTTCTCAAGAAGATTATCTATATCTCTGGCGACAAATCGCACAACCAATACCAACAGATGATTTTGAGAAAATCGAAATTTACTCTGTTGTACCTCGCGTAGAGGGGATGTTACCTGGATTAAAAGGTACACATTTACTCAAAGCAGGTGATTTCAGAGAACAGACGGGTTACTAATGCGTCAATCAGGCCATTCATTGTCAGAGGTGGCGCTGTAACTTGGTTTTTGGTATCTGAATAGACAAATTATCAAACAGCTATGCAATTAGCTGGTTTTGTGGGAAACAAAATTTATTTAGTTAGCAACTATTTGGGAATTAATTGTACTGTAATTGGTGCTTTTTATGATGAGGAAACTCAAGATATTCTCTATGGAATGGCTATTGGCAAATAACTAGGATCATAACGAGAGATGGCTAAGAATAATTTCTATTTTGATAGTGATGATTTTCATCCTATGCAGCCGACATCGGCAGATATTATACTACGGCAACAACTAGAGTATTCTATTAGTAGGTATTTTTATCACGGGTGCGATCGCACCATTCAAAATCTACTCTCTAATTGTCGCTGGTATGTCACAACCCGCGCTAATGCGATGACACTAGTAATTGAATGTCCTGATCAAGTTACTAACTGGCGGGTTTTACAAAAAATTGTCCCCATGGGAACATTACTTCACTCTATTATCAGCAGTGCTAAAATTCGGGTTTGTCCCCCCGATAGTCAGGGTGTACCTTTTGAAATGAGGGTAGATGAACTTTCAGTTTATCGTGATTGGGCGTAATTAGTGATTCAATTTACTGACTAATTGTTGAAAAACTAAATCAGCAGAATTTTGCACCACGGGACTTAGTTCTAGTCCTAGATTAAGATTGGCAGCTTCAATCAGGTAAACTGTTACCTGTTGGGGAAAGTCTTGATTAAAGATTTTCCTCCCAGCTGCTAAAGCATGATCCCAGCGAAAATCATGTAAGTTATAACTAGGTTCTGGTAATGCTTCTAGTTCTTGTCCGGGGACTTGAAATACAGCACCTGGTTCTGAACCTGTAGAACTAGCATCAATAATTATTAATTCTTGACTACCTCTAGCTCGAAACATTACTTCTATCCCGGCGGTTCCACAGTCATATACTTGCACATGGGGATGGGGATTTTGGGCTAGATATTGTTGTAGGCGTTGAGCAATAATTACGCCTACAGCGTCGTCACTGCGGTTGAGGTTACCGCAACCGATAATAGTTAACAAGAGTTTTTTAATTAGGTCATCATTGGTGGCTAAATCAGAGGCTGCGAGTGATACACGAAACCTCTGAATAATCAGTTATGGAAAAGATTATAATTTCACATCATATTTTTTGGCAATTTCCATAAATTTTTCACACTGCTTTTGTGATGCGTCAGTTAAGATCATTTCTGCTTGTTCTGGAGTATTGCCATCTTTAGGGATTAAATACTTGACATAAAGTGCTATGAAATCGGCTATAACTGCCAATCCAGATAAACCATGTTGGTCAGCTTCTTTCCCGGCGATCGCAGCTACTAAACCAGCTTTAATCGGGTCTGGTTTCACCTTCATAAACTGGTCAATGAGTTGGGAAATATACTCTGTGGGTGGTAAGTTATT
Source organism: Anabaena sp. CS-542/02 (assembly GCF_028331085.1). Classification (NCBI taxonomy): domain Bacteria; kingdom Bacillati; phylum Cyanobacteriota; class Cyanophyceae; order Nostocales; family Nostocaceae; genus Anabaena; species Anabaena sp. CS-542/02. The sequence goes on along the minus strand of NZ_JAQMTM010000040.1, from coordinate 18,386 downwards.
TAACTTACTTTGGTCTGGAGTAAAATTACATTCTGCGGCTTTTGCTTGCTCTAAAACACACCATTCTATGAATTCTTGTAGTGCGGCTTCAGGGAGGCGAGGGAGATATCTATGTAGCGGTATATCGGACACAGGCTTACCGTGTAAATTTATTTTTTCTGAGGTGCATCATAGCTAGCCTAACCCATTACCGCTATTAGTTTTAGTATGTTAAGCTACGATATTTTTATAATAGGCATTGTTGAAAAATTGGATTATAATCGTCATAAATAACAGGTAGTGTTTATGGTAACATCCTCCCTAGTTAGTCAAACCACATCACCCCCAGGGATAGTTATCACTTGGGAACCATTACCGCAGGACTTTGACCTAGAGGATGAACCGGTGGATAATACAGGACAGCCACTATTAGCAGGTGCATTAAGAGAAAGTTTAGAAATTGCTGGTTTTATCCAACCACAAATCTTAATCGCGGCTAACTTTGGGCTATGTGCTACCCTAGATGGCCAGTTTATTGCTAAAGCCCCGGATTGGTTATATGTACCGGGAGTTAAGGAAATATTACCAGATAGGAAAAGCTATACACCCCACCTAGAGGGAGATATTCCCGCCATAGTCATGGAGTTTCTTTCAGATAAAGAGGGGGGGGAATATTCAGTCAAACGTACATACCCACCCGGTAAATGGTTTTTTTATGAACAAATTTTACAAGTTCCAGTGTATGTAATTTTTGAGCCAGAGGGAGGACTATTAGAATATTATCAGTTAGAAAATGGGCGGTATGAGTTAAAGTCAGCGGATGAAAATGGCCGCCACTGGGTAGAGAGTATGGGGCTATTTTTAGGAACATGGCGGGGAGACAAGGAAGGGCGCAGTGGTTATTGGTTGAGATGGTGGGATAATCAAGGTAATTTGTTACCCTGGGCGGTGGAGAAGATTTTACAAGAAAGCCAACGCGCCGAACAGGAGCGCCAACGTGCCGAACAAGAAAGCCAACGCGCCGAACAAGAGCGCCAACGCGCCGAACAAGAACGCCAAGAAAAGGAAAAACTCAGAGCCTATTTACAATCCCGGGGAATTGATCCTGATATTTTGTAGGGTGGGTCAAATAATCATTGATAGCAACAATTAACAACTTGCTGCTACCAAGACATCAAACTACACCTAAGCAGTACGAAAACGTGCCAACTCTGCGCCAGTTTTCGCATCGTGAGCGTGAACAGTACACACTAAACAGGAATCAAACGATCGCGCCACGTGACCAACCTCCACCGGGTCGGTAGAATCTTCTATGGGTGTCCCGATTAAAGCTTCTTCAATGGGACCGCGTTTACCTTCACCGTCACGGGGGCCAATATTCCAAGTACCAGGAGCAATTACTTGGTAATTCTTAATTTTACCCTTTTCTACCTCCACCCAGTGAGACAAAGCTCCCCGCGCTGCTTCCGTTGCGCCCCAACCATGTCCATCTTTTTCTGTAGGTTTAATATACCAAGGGTCATTTAATTTAAACTCCCGTAAGCAGTGTTCAGCTTGGCGATATAACTTGACAAGTTCATGAACTCGTCCTAGTTGACGCAGGTGAACACTAGCACCACCCATGTGCTTAAAGACATCTAGAATAAAGCCGTCATGGTGTTGCCAGGATTCGCCATGATTACCACCAGCTACTAACTGCCGGGCTAGGGGTCCAGCTTCTAAGCGTCCGAAATCTTGGTGACGTACAGCACTAGACCAAGAGTAAGCATTGTCAAAGTCTTTACTGTTATTTACCGTGGGTTTAGTAGTGCGGTTGGTTGGGTGAATATCTGCGCTACCTTCGTCATACCAGGAATGAGTGGTATTTTCCCGGATTTGGGACTGCTCCATCAAAGTGTGAGTATCGCTGAAGCTGTCATATACACCACTTTTCATAATCATGGCAGCATTGCGCCCAGCAATGGTGGGCTTTTGGTATTTGTCCTCATGGGCTAAATATCCCCAAGTGACATATTTACCAACACCAGCGCCATATCTGTCAAGACCGATATCTAAACCCATGCGCCAATAAAAACCCAAGTCAGACTCACGATGATTCAGGTCTTCATCTAGCCAGGCCATAAAATCATCATAGGTGCGGATTTGTTCATAGCGTTCTAGGGAACAACCCAACCATACAGGCTCTAACCAATTGGTGCGGAAGTATTCCAGGATGGCCCAAGCGCGGGTAATATCGGTGAGGGTGGGGGCGCACATCACACCACCAGGAACCATGTAACTAGAATGCGGCCATTGACCACCGAATAAAGCATAGATTTCTACAGGTTTGCCGGAAATTGTGACACCAATTTCATAAGATTTACCAGTGAAAGCTGCAAAGCGGCGACAAGCTTCTTCATAAAAGCGACTACGACGGTAATTTTTATTGGTGAGGTCAATGGCAAACAATCCATAAAAATATCTAGGTATACTTTGCATTGTTTCCACAATTTGACCCAAATTTCTGGCCAATATGGCATTGCGAGGTACTTCTGTACCCCAAAGTGTATCTAATGCCCAAGAGGCACTGGTGAGATGGGAACCACCGCAGATACCGCAGATGCGGGGTGTGACAATTAATCCGGCTTGGGGGTCTTTGCCGCGTAAGATAATTTCAAAGCCGCGAAACAGTTCGGCGTGTGTCCAGGCGTTCACTACCCGCCCATTTTCAATATCAACGCGCACATCTAAATCCCCCTCAACTCTACCAACGGGGGAAATATCTAATGTTTTAATTGCCATTCTCCTCTCCTGTAATTAATTAAGGAATGGGGTCTCTAGTCCCATTCCCTAAACTGTGAAAAAGTCTTCTTCTGCCCAAGCTGGGGCTGCATCTTTAGCGGCCATGGTCAACACGGCGTAGTCTTTGGGTTTGACTCCGGGGGGTAGTTCTTTAGGAACTCCCATGATTGTTTGGGTTTTAAATACGGTTCCCGGTTGGAGGTCAAAGAAGGGGAATTCTGGTTCTGTACAACCTAAACAAGGCATACCGACGCGAGTTTTGGAGGAAACACGGTTCCACAAAATGCGGTTACAGGATGAGTGGGTCATGGGACCACGACAGCCTAAATCATAAAATAGGCAACCTTTACGTTGACCAAATTCCCCTGTGGATGCTTTGTAAGCAAAGTGAACGTTACGGGTACAGCCTGTTTGAGTGTATGTGTTGAAGAAGGTTTGGGGACGATGTAATTCATCTAGGGCGATGTCGGTTATGCGTCCAGTGGCGATCGCCACTAATATCTGCGTAATCCAATCGGGATGGGCGGGACATCCGGGAATATTAATTACGGGTAGTCCGGCTTTAGAAACAAAATCCTGACCTAAAAAGCCCCCCGGTTGACGCTTGAGAAATTGCAACCCTGTTGATTCGCTGGGGTTGGGTGACATGGCTGGGATTCCCCCCCATGTGGCGCAGTCTCCGACTGCTACAATGTATTTAGCCGCTTGGGATAGGTCGGTTAACCAGTCTTTCATGGGGCGATCGGCGAAACGGTTCCATTCCCCTGTACCATTGGGGGCATTTACAACGCTGCCTTCAAAGACTAAGATATCTAGGGGAATTTTGCCTAGGATGCAATCCCAGAGGAGGGTTTGTAAGTCGTTACCTAGTTCCAGTCCCAAGGAGGGATGCCAAAGTACCTTAATACCAAAGTCGGCAATTAAATCGCACACTGTCGGTTCTTCGGCGTTAAGAAATGACATGGTGTTACCTGAGCACGCACCACCTTGCAGCCATAGTACGTTAGTCATTAGCTACACATTTTTGTATTGTTGATTATGCACTGATGGAGGTGATGAGACTTGTAGAGTATCACCTGTTTATCAATATTTATTATTATAATTTAATTTTTGAATTGATTATTTTTTCTTCATCAAAAGATAATATACTCTTGAAGTTACCAACGTACAAATACCTTTTACAGCAGTTTTTAAGTAAATAAATATCATAAATCTTGTGGGTTGGGCATCGGTGCCCGTCATTTTCTGCTTAAATCAGATCAAAGGGTTTGTAAATTAAAGCCTTTTTCAGGCTCATGAAGTACACACCAATTCCCTATTCTCTATTCCTTGTTCCCTGTTCCGGTGTTCCCTCAAACTAAAAAACTTTGTACCTCACGATCATGGGAAATTCTATAAATATTTCAGGTGTTTAAAGGTGATATCAATATTGGCAATTTACCGGTTGATTTTGCTCAACAGATGCCTTATGGTAAAAGAATTGATTTTCTAAATTTTCCAGATAGATTAATCTAATCTATAGCTTTTTGATGTGTCTAATGAAGTACACACTAATTCGTTACCTGCTCCCTAAAACTAAAAAACTTTGTACCTCACGAGCATGGGAAATGCTATAGCGCCGATTTCATTCTTACCTACTTGGATTTGATTTTGGGCTTAATTGCCAAGTGTTGATTTATGGGATTTTAAACCTGTGTACATCCGCCGAGTTGATAAATTTACCCACTAATGGGCTTTGACCAAATCACGGCAGTTATGAACCCCACTATTACAGATTCAGCAGTAAAAGCTGCGATCGCAGCTATTGGCTCGGAGTCGGCCACAGTAGCAGAAAAAATCCAGATGCTGATTGAAATGGCTCAAGGCTTTCATAAGCAGCCCAAAACCGCCCAAGATTTACGCAATGCAATGGGTCTATATTACCGAGCCTATCAGATGTGTGGTGAGGAATACCCCCTATTGCAAGCCAGGGCTTTGGTGGGGATGGCAGGGACGTTACAAAGTATACCTGATGGCGGTTCTCAACTGCTGCTAGAAGCCAAAGCAAATTATCAGCAGGCTTTGCCAATTTTACAGCAATTAGCATTACCGGAAGAAGTGGCAGAGGCACAGATGAATCTGGGGCTGGTTTTGCAGTCGTTAGTACCATTCAATCTGGCACGGATGACGGACAGTATCCAAGCCTATCATCAGGCTTTGCAGGTGTTTACTTGGGATAATTACCCACAGGAATACGCAATTTTATACAATAATATTGCGATCGCCTACTTGTCTATGCCCATGGCTTCACAACAAGAATACCTACGCCAAGGGTTAGCAGTACAATCCTTTGAAGTAGCATTAAAGCACATTAACTTAATTGACCATCCTCGTGAATATGCCATGTTGCAAAACAATTTGGGTAATGCTTTGCAATATTTAGTCAGTTCCCATCCTGTGGATAATAACTTACGGGCGATCGCAGCTTATGACGAAGCCCTCAAAGTCCGTAACCCCATAGACACCCCCCTAGAATACGCCAACACCATATCGAATAAAGCCAACGCCTTATTCAACTTACCCGACGATGTAGAAAAGCCAGAATCAGGGAATCCTCAAAACCTCCTCCAAGCATATAATTACTATCAAGAAGCTTGGGCAATTTTCACCAAACACGAACAGCAAGAACAAGCAGAAATTGTTACGCAAGCTATACAAGATATAGAAGCACAAATGCGCGTAACTATGGATTAGTTGGGAATTTACTTACACCTATCACCGAATCACCATGACAGAAATACTAACCAACTTAGCAGATGGTAACTTAAACCTAACCACAGAAATTACCTGGATATTGATAGCTACAGCTATATCAATGTTTAGTGGTGCTATTAGTGCCATGATATTAGCTGGAAAAGATATTGGCTATCAATTTTCAGCCACTTTAGGGGCATTATTTGCCCCTGCTGGTGTGATTCCCGCCATATTATTAAGTTTTGCTCTACTCAACCTATTCAGCAGTTATTAGGAGGCATAATGTTAGAACTGGGATGGCTATCTGCCAAATTATTTTTCAAAGGTAAACTTCTGCGTGACCCATGGGATTTTTTCCAAAAAATTCTTATGGCTTCAGGTATTAGTTCTCTCATATTGATATTATCTCAAACTGCACTCCCTTTTTACCTAGCAGTGACAGTATCTAGTTTAATTACAGGTGCCATGATGCCATATTTATTGAAAGATTTCAAAATGAAATAAATCTACTATCTGCAATTAATCAAATACAGATGAATCATGACTTATATGTATTCATCTGTATACCCTGCGGTTAGTAGTTAATTGCAGCAAATTTTATTTAAATGAGAGGGCGGGAAAATACTGAGCCTATAATAAAATTGATAACTTGGCTAATAATTATATCACCAAGTCAGCCAAATACTACCAACTATCAACCAATATCTCATGACCAAGCTGGAAGAATTAGTTACAGAGATTAACCGATTTGAAGCGATTATATCCCAATGGGATGAAAGCCAAAGGTGTGTAGCTGTAGGACTAAAAAGAGCGATTGAAGATTTACATAAAGCAGCACTGACCAGTTTAATTAAAACCGTCAAAAAAGAATCAATATCGGCCTTGCGGCAGGCAGTAGATGATGACATAGTATATTCAGTTCTGCTGTACCACGAACTAATTAAACCGCCACAAGCACCTTTAATAGACAGAATTCAAGCTGCTCTTGCAGAAGTTCGACCAGGCTTAAAAAGCCATAACGGGGATGTAGAATTTTCAGCACTGAAAGCACCTGATACAGTAGAAGTTAAATTAATTGGTACTTGTAGCAGCTGTCCCACTTCCAATTTAACCTTAAGTCAAAGTGTGGAACAGGCGATAAAAAATCATTGTCCCGAAATTACTAAAGTTGTTGCTGTTAATCATAGTGCTACCGCTGTCAATAGTGCATTTTATCCGGAGGATACAGCGACTTGGGTGAAAGTGACAACAGTGGATCAAATTCCCCCATCTGGAATATTGACAGGTAAAATAGGCAAGAATTCCCTGATTTTATATCGTCATGGTGAAAATGTTAACTGTTACCTGAATGCTTGCCCACACCTAGCAACTCCTTTAGATAGAGGTAAGTTAGATAATCACATTCTCACTTGTGCATCTCATGGATTTCAGTATAACTTACAAACTGGTGAATGTTTAACTGTTGCGGATATTCCATTACAGTCTTATCCAGTACACATTAAAACCGATAAAGTGTTTGTAAAATTGCCTAAATATTCTCTTTAATATCAGCAGTTTTTACATTCTCATGAAGTACACACCAATTCCCTATTCCCTATTCCCTATTCCCTATTCCCTATTCCCTATTCCCTGTTCCCTGTTCCCTGTTCCCTGTTCCCTCAAAAAAAATACCCTGTATTTATCAATCTTGATCTGTGGTTAATGGATATACCCATCAATATTATTAATCCTGCGTCCCAGTTATTACTGTTATCCCCTCATGGTGCTGAGGTGATTTTAGGTGATATAATTACACCAGAAATATTAGCAGTGCCTATAGTACCTAGTCCGGTATCTATGTTTGGCCCCCGTGGTGCTTGTTTATTATCTCCAACCGGTCCATTATGGGTATCCGATACAGGACATCACCGCTTATTAGGATGGCGAAATTTACCCACTAGAGATAGTCAACCAGCTGACTGGGTAATTGGACAACCGGATTTTGAGCATGAGGGACAAAATGCTAAAAGTTCACCGGGGAGAAATACTTTTAGTGTTCCTACGGGAATTTGTGCTTGTGGTACCGGGTTAGCGGTGGCTGATGCTTGGAATCATCGGGTATTGATTTGGTATAATGTCCCGGAAGATAGTCATGTACCAGCAGATTTAGTGTTAGGTCAAGCTGATTTTAGCCATTGTGAACCCAATGGAGGTACTTCAGCAGCAGCTGATAGTATGCACTGGCCCTATGGTGTTTTCTATCATCAAGGTAAGTTATTTGTGGCTGATACGGGAAATCGGCGGTTATTAATTTGGCATGAATTACCTACAGAAAATGGTCAACCAGCTGATTTAGTTTTGGGACAACCAGATCTGATATCACGCCATGAAAATGGGGGGGGTGCTCCTACTGCTGCGAGTATGCGCTGGTGTCATGATATTACGGTTTGGGATGATAATTTAGTGGTGGCTGATGCGGGTAATCATCGGGTAATGATTTGGGACGGAATACCTACAGAAAATAATGCGCCTTGTGCGGTGGTTTTGGGACAAAAAAGCTTTGATGTTGTGGAAATGAATCAAGGTGTTTATTTTCCTAGTGCTGGTAGTATGAGTATGCCTTATGGTGTAGGTGTTGGTAATGATTGGTTGCTGGTTGCTGATACTGCTAATTCCCGGTTGTTAGGATGGAAAAGACGGGAATCTTTATTATTGCAGGGGGCGATGGCTGATGCGATCGCCGGACAAGGAAATTTTCAGAGTAAAGGTGAAAACCGTAATTTTGGTTTACCAGGGCGAGATAGTTTAAATTGGTGTTATGGGGTGAAGGTTTGCGGTAATACTGTGGTAATTGCTGATTCTGGAAATAATCGGGTTTTGTTGTGGCGGTTACAGTAAGAGTTTTTTAAATCCTCATGCACAAAAAAAGAACCATGGAAGATGTGGTAACCGAAGAAATTAGAGTTCGTGGTACTGTTCAGGGTGTGGGATTTCGCCCTACTGTTTATCGTCTAGCTAAAGCTGGGGGGTTGTGTGGTGAAGTTTGTAATGATGGTGATGGGGTTTTAATTCGGGTGTCTGGAAGTGAGGGGGCGATCGCTGACTTTGTGGAGCGGTTATATATTGAATGTCCTCCTTTGGCAAAAATTCAGGAGTTGATTCGCACACCTTATGAGGGTAATTGGAGTTTTCCTGATTTTGTGATTTCCCACAGTGTCAGCAGTTCTATTAAAACTGAAATTGCTCCTGATGCGGCCACTTGTCCCCAATGTCAACAAGAAATTTTTGACCCCTTTAGTCGGTTTTTTCGTTACCCTTTTACTAATTGCACTCACTGCGGTCCCCGGTTCAGTATTATTCGTGGGATTCCCTACGATAGATGCAATACCAGTATGTCTGCGTTTCCTATGTGTGCAGAATGTGAGCAGGAGTATAATGATGTAGAAAATCGCCGTTTTCATGCCCAACCTGTAGCTTGTCATACTTGCGGACCCACAGCTTGGTTAGAACGCGCTGATGGTCAACCTGTGACGGCTTCCATGTTTTCTATGCTTGATGATGTGGATGCTGTTTGTACTTTGCTGCAAAAAGGGGAGATTGTGGCTATTAAGGGGTTGGGTGGTATTCATCTGGCTTGTGATGCAACTCAAGAGGGGGTTGTGCAAAAACTCCGTCAACGTAAACACCGTGATCATAAGCCTTTGGCTTTAATGGCGCGGGATATTTCTATTATTGAACAATATTGTATAGTCAACCCCAGGGAAAGGGAATTATTACAGAGTCCCGCTGCGCCTATTGTTTTGTTACATCAGAAACAATGGGAAAATGAAGATGAGCAGATAATTCCTCAGTTTCCCATTGCGCCTGCAGTTGCACCAGGGCAAAATACCCTGGGTTTTATGTTACCTTATACGCCTTTACATCATTTAATTTTACGGCGGATGAATCGCCCCATTGTGTTAACCAGTGGGAATATTGCTGATGAACCACAATGTATTGACAATGGGGAAGCTAGGGAAAAGTTAGGTAAAATAGCTGATTATTTTCTCTTACACAATCGGGAAATTGTCAACCGAGTTGATGATTCTGTGGCGCGGGTGGTTGATGATCAAGTAAAAATCATTCGCCGAGCTAGGGGATACGCACCAGCACCGATGAAGTTACCCCCAGGATTTGAGCAGGTACCGCCGATTTTAGCAATGGGTAGTCAGTTAAAAAATACCTTTTGTCTGTTGCGGGAAAATGAGGCGATTGTTTCTCAGCATTTGGGGGATTTAGGAAATGCAGGGGCTTTTTATAGCTATCATGATACCCTCAATCTCTATTTAAATTTATTTGAACATCAACCACAAGCGATCGCTGTTGACAAACATCCTGAATATCTGGCGACAAAACTGGGTAAGGAAGTCGCACCTGTGAATAAAGTTAAACTGCATCAGATCCAACATCATCACGCCCATATTGCTGCTTGTATGGCAGAAAATGGTATTCCTTTAAATGCACCCCCAGTTTTAGGTATTGTTTTAGATGGTTTGGGTTATGGAGAAGATGGTACATTTTGGGGGGGAGAATTTCTGTTAGCAGACTATCGCCGATTTCAGCGATTAGCAACTTTTAAGCCTGTAGCTATGATTGGGGGTGAAAAGGCTATTTACCAACCTTGGCGTAACACCTACGCCCATTTACTCAGCGCTGATATTTGGGAGACTTGTCAACAAGAATATTCTGACTTGGAAATTATCAAATTTTTACAGCAAAAGCCTTTAAAGCTGATTAATCAAGCTCTAGCACAGGGAATTAATTCCCCTCTCGCTTCCTCCGTTGGGAGGTTATTCGATGGGGTAGCAGCTGCTATGGGTATTTTTCCCGAAAAATGCAGCTATGAAGGACAAGCGGCGATCGCCATGGAGGCTTTAGTTAATCCTCTGAGTTTAAATAATTATGAAGAAACTCTAATTTATCCTTTTGAGGTGAATTTTTCCGATAGTATTTACTATATAGACTCCAAACCAATGTGGCCAGAATTACTTCAAGACCTGCACAAACAAGTTAAGCCATCAGATATAGCTAGGAAATTTCATCAAAGTTTATCTCAAACTATTGTCAATTTAGTTAAACATCTGTGTCACGAAAATGTAATTAATCAGGTGGCGTTAACAGGGGGTGTATTTCAAAACTGTATCTTATTAGCACAGGTAAAGGCAGGTTTAGAAAACTTAGGTATCCATGTACTGACACATAATTTATTTCCTGCCAATGATGGCAATATATCATTGGGACAGGGGGTGATTACAGCAGCACAATTAATGAATGTTCCTTAAAATGCTGTTGAGGTTAATTTCCCCCAAAGTAAGGTTGTACGGCTACCCTATGGTTATTGTTACAGAAAAAAACAATGTGTTTAGGAATTCCCGGTCAAATTATCGAAATCAGCGATATTAACCATAAGTTAGCTATCGTTAATATCGGTGGAGTTAAACGTCAAGTTAATATTGCTTGTATTGTTAATGAAGAACATCCCCCGGAAAAATGTATCGGTGATTGGGTACTAGTTCATGTTGGTTTCGCGATGAATCGGATTAATGAGGAGGAAGCAAAAGAAACATTACAACTACTAGCAGAACTAGCTCAAGCAGTGAGTAATTAAAGGTCTACGGGTTACGCCACGCTACGCTATCAGCAAAAATACTTTTATGAAATACGTTGATGAATTTCGAGAACCTGAAAAAGCCGCAGCTTTAACCAAGCAAATCACTAAACTTGGTCAGCAGCTAGAAAAACCTATTAAAATCATGGAAGTATGCGGGGGACATACCCATTCTATATTTAAATATGGTATTGAAGATATCCTTCCCCATAACTTAGAACTGATACATGGCCCCGGTTGTCCTGTGTGTGTGATGCCAAAGGGAAGATTAGATGATGCGATCGCCATCTCCCAACATGATAACGTTATCCTCGCCACATTTGGCGACACTATGCGGGTTCCTGGTTCCCATACTAGCCTATTGCAAGCCAAAGCTAGGGGCGCAGATATTCGCATGGTATACTCCCCATTAGATAGTTTACAAATCGCCAGAGACAACCCAGATAAAGAGATAGTCTTTTTTGCCCTAGGCTTTGAAACCACCGCCCCCAGTACCGCCCTCACCATCTTACAAGCAGCAGCGGAGAACATCACTAATTTTAGTATGTTTTCTAATCATGTGCTGGTAATTCCCGCCCTCGAAGCCCTACTAGATAACCCCGACTTACAACTAGATGGATTTATTGGCCCTGGTCATGTGAGTATGGTAATTGGGACAGAACCCTATGAATTTATTTCCCAAAAATATCATAAACCTATAGTAGTTTCCGGGTTTGAACCCTTAGATATACTCCAATCAATTTGGATGCTCCTACAGCAACTAGTAGAAAATCGTTGCGAAGTTGAAAATCAATATAACAGATTAGTAGAACCAGCGGGAAACCTAGTAGCATTACAAGCCATAAACCAAGTTTTTGCAGTCAGAGAAAACTTTGATTGGCGGGGTTTAGGGGAGATACCTAAATCAGGCTTAAAAATCCGTCCTGAATATGGCCAATTTGACGCAGAACTAAAATTTACTATTCCTAACTTAAAAGTCAGGGACCACAAAGCCTGTCAATGTGGAGAAATCCTGAAAGGAACCTTAAAACCTTGGCAATGTAAAGTATTTGGTACAGCTTGTACACCAGAAACACCCATAGGAAGCTGTATGGTTTCCTCCGAAGGAGCCTGTGCAGCCTATTACAAATATGGCAGACTGGCTACCATGAATAAAAAAGCCGAAAAAATCGCCTTAACCCCATAGCAGAATCATCATACTGCTGCTGACTCAATATTTAAATATGAATATTTCCCCCAACAACAAAACCCAAAACCCCCCCAAAACTAAACTTAGAGATACTCATATTACCCTCGCCCACGGTAGCGGGGGTAAAGCCATGCGGGATTTAATCCAAGATATTTTTGTTAGCAGTTTTGATAATCAAATTCTTGCACAACTAGAAGACCAAGCCAGCGTTAAATTAGCTAACCTTACAGCACAAGGTGATAGACTGGCATTTACCACAGATTCCTATGTAGTAGACCCTTTATTTTTTCCCGGTAGTGACATTGGGGAATTAGCCGTTAATGGTACCATTAACGACTTAGCCGTTAGTGGTGCAAAACCTTTATACCTCAGTTGTAGCGTAATTTTAGAAGAAGGTCTATCTGTGGAAACCCTGCGCCGGGTAGTTGGGAGTATGAAATTAGCCGCCCAAAAAGCTGGCGTGCAAATTGTCACAGGTGATACTAAAGTTGTGCATCGTGGCGCGGCGGATAAACTATTTATTAACACTACCGGTATTGGGGTAATTCCTGAAGGAATTAACATTTCTGCCCATAATATCCAAGTGGGAGATGTAGTAATTATTAATGGTGAATTGGGAAATCATGGTACGGCGATTTTAATCGCCCGTGGGGAATTAGCATTAGAAACTAATATAGAAAGTGACTGTCAACCATTACACAGTTTAGTAGAAACTATTCTTAATGTTTGTCCTGAAGTTCACGCCATGCGGGATGCTACACGGGGCGGTTTAGCGACGGTTTTAAATGAATTTTCTCTGAGTTCTCATGTCGGTATTCGTGTCCATGAAGCATCTATTCCTATACGGGAAGAGGTACAAGGAGTTTGTGAAATCTTAGGTTTAGACCCTTTATATTTAGCTAATGAAGGTAAATTAGTTGTGGTGGTAGGGGGTAATCACGCAGAAACTGTATTATCAGCGATGAAGTCCCACCCCGCTGGGAAAGATGCTTGTATAATTGGTGAGGTTATTGCTTCACCTCCGGGAGTTGTCTTATTACAAACAACTTTTGGGACTCAAAGAATTGTTGATATGTTAGTGGGGGAACAATTACCGAGAATTTGTTAATTTTTATCTGTGTGTATCTGTGGTTTCAACTCTGATCAAAATATGCACGAATTAGGAATTACACAAAATATTGTCGCCATTGTGAGCGAACAGGCCCAAGGGGCAAAAGTTAACCGCGTAGTTTTAGAAATTGGCGCACTTTCGGCGGTTTTACCGGAAGCTATAGAGTTTTGTTTTGACATCTGTACTCAAGGTACAGTATTAGTAGGAGCCATATTAGAAATTAACATAATCCCTGGTTTAGCACGCTGTCGTACTTGCAAAGCGGAAATAAGTTTAAATAAACCTTTTGGTATATGTGGCTGTGGTAGCGTGGAATTAGATTTAATAACCGGTGAAGAACTCAAAATTAAAGAAATAGAAATAGAGGAATTATGTGTGTAACCTGCGGTTGCTCTGATAATGCTCACATTACAATCACTAATTTAGCCACAGGTGAGGTGGAACATAATCATCACCACACTCATACTCACACTTTACCTGATGGTAGTGTAATTACCCATTCCCATGATCATCAGGGTGAAGAGTCTCAAATTCATGCTAAAATTCATGGCACAACTATATCTTTACAACAAGATATATTAGCTAAAAATAATCTGTTAGCAGCCCAGAATCGGGGATGGTTTCAAGGACGGAATATTTTAGCTTTAAATTTAATGAGTTCTCCTGGTGCTGGAAAAACCACTCTCCTCACCCGGACGATTCAAGATTTAAAACACCAGTTACCTATTAGTGTGATTGAAGGGGACCAAGAAACAGCTAATGATGCTCAAAAGATTCAGGAAACAGGCTGTAAGGTTGTGCAGATTAATACTGGTACTGGTTGTCATTTAGAAGCTGCTATGATTGCTAGGGGTTTACAGCAGTTAAACCCCCCTCTCAATTCTGTGGTGATGATTGAAAATGTGGGAAATTTAGTATGTCCAGCTTTATTTGATTTGGGAGAACAAGCTAAGGTAGTGATTCTCTCGGTGACTGAGGGAGAAGATAAGCCAATAAAATATCCCCATATGTTCCGCGCTAGTGAAATTATGATTCTCACTAAGGTTGATTTATTGCCTTATGTACAGTTTGATGTGGAAAAATGTATTGAGTATGCGCGACAGGTTAACCCTAAAATTCAGGTTTTCCAGGTTTCTGCTACTACTGGTATGGGTTTAGAAAGTTGGTATGGGTGGTTATCAGCAACTGTTGCTGATTTTCTCCCAGTTTCTGTTGAACTCAGTTAAATTCCCTCCCCGAGGGCGGGGAAGGGTGAATATGATGTGACAGGTTGGGTATTAGAGCCAATCCCGATAAGCGGAAATCTCATTTACCCTGATTTCAAAGGGTGTACCTTTGCCAAAGGGAGGATAAACGCGAATTTTGGCATCACTGGTAAACCGTTCTAGCCTGTTTCCTAACTGGGGAATATTACTGACTATATGCCAGTAAGATACTATGTCAGGGCAGTCAATGATTAGTGTGAGGGTGGTACTATTCTTGGTGAGATACCATTGACATTTAGATAAGAGTACTTGAGTAATGCGATCGCAGGCCTGAAAAAAGCATATACCAGTAGACCGCTCTAACTCTAAATGCAGCATTCCATCTTGTTTTGTCACCTCGCTGGGAGGTAAATCATCAGGAGGAAGCTGGTGTAGTTTAGACATAATTCCGAACCTCTTGGTTGTAACGCTGCAAACTCTCTAAGTTGTTTTGCAAAACAAAGGAGGAGGGTTTGAGCGCTAGTGTGTCGAGATTTAACTCGTCCTGAAATCTGGTGATTTTGTCGCGACAAGTCCTCACATCACCAATAATTGAGTTCTCAATTAAGTAGTCTTCATCAAAACAAATATTTGTGCGGTCAAATGGTTTTTGGTGAGGATTTGAGCCTTTCTGGATGATTTGCGCCGTGTTGGCTTGCATTTTTTGGCTGAATTTACGGATGAATGGTAATGCGGCGCTGATTGCTTCATCGTTTGTTTTACCAACATAAAAGAACCGTGCTAATACTAGTTTCTCAGCACCACTAGGATTCACAGATCGATATTTAGCGACGGTATTTTTTAATCTCTCTAAGGAGAATGGCGGCCCCCCCATTAAGCCAAAGGAATTTTCAGCCGCAAATTGTATACCTTGATCATCACCAGTGGCTATGTAAACTGGGATTCTATGCTGCAAGGGTTTGGGGGTAATTGTCAAGCGATCGCATTGATAATACTGTCCGTTAAATGAGACATCAGCATCATACAGCAGCTTTTGAATGAGGGCGATCGCCTCTAACATTTTGGCGCGAGATTCCCCCATGGGTGTACCAAAATGCTTATTATGTTGGGGAAACGGCCCACCTTTAGCCACGCCAAATAATAATCTACCATTACACAAATTATCGAGAGTAGCAATGTCTTCCGCTACTCGGATCGGGTTATGAAATGGTAATAATACTGCTGCTGTACCTAATTGAATAGTTGAAGTTAGTCCCGCAAGGTGTCCCATCAACACCAACATAGATGAGCTGAGATTGAACTCATTAAAATGATGTTCACTTACCCAAGCTGAATCAAAACCTAAACTCTCCGCCTCTTTTACTAGCGCTACCTGTTCCCAGATGCTGTGACTAGTATTTTGATCATGGTTTTCGTAATTGCAAAAAATTCCGGTTTTCATTTTTGGCGATCGCTATTTAGTTGTCACCCATTGCAATTCCAACCACAACCGGGGATTGGTCTGCTTGAGCTTGGACATGGGATCGCGTAGCAGTCGCTTCGCGTTCATACAGACTACTTCCACTAGCCCCATATTATGTGCTAGTTCTCTGAGTATATGTTTTCGCGCTTGCACATGAGGGAGTATTTCTTCACAGCAATAAATTCCTATATATTGCAAACGTCTAGCTGGTCGTCCCCAAAAACAGGTGATAACTTTCACATGACACCCGTCTAGTAATTCCCCAAGTGTTGGGTAATATTGAGTTACGACTCTTGTGAATTCTTTAGCCAGGATATGTTCAGCAATCATATCAACTGATATTTATGTAGCGGTCATCACGCTATTTAATATAACATATTATTGTCAATTAAACCTGACAAATTATAGGATTTATTTCTATTTTTACAAAGGAATAAGTACAAATTTCATGATCGGCGATCGCACTGAAGAATCGCAAAAATTATCTAAATGCTTCAATTATATCTAAGAGGATGTTTTAAAAGTCATGATTAGTGTATCAAATATTTTTAGATCCCCCTAAATCCCCCTTGAGAAGAGGGACTTTGACTCTAGTTCCCCCCTTTTTAAGGGGGGTTAGGGGGGATCTACAGCACTTTTCAAGTAAATAAAGTACACACCTTAATATCATAAATCTTGTGGGGTGGGCATCCTGCCCGCCCTTGTACCTACTCAGATAAAATGCGCTGTAACTGGTAAATTTTCATCGAAGAAAAAACCATTCATGCAATTTTTCTTACTTCATAGTGATTCGCCATCAATCTTGCTGCATCAATAAAAAAAATGGCGCGTTACATTTCATTAACGCACCCTACAGGATCGGCGATCGCACTTTGTAAGTGAGTATGATTTCAAGGTCAACTTATACCCAGACCCTGTGATTAAGTTCCCGGACGAGAGCGCAGATGATCGGGTATGTGATGGCGATCGCCTAATATTTCCAACAAAGGACCATTAACATCAAATTTAAGCATACTTACCGACGCAACTAAAATATTGACCCGATAGCGATAGCGTCCTAAATCAATTCCCAGTAAACTACAAAGCATAATCCGAATTGTAGCTTTATGGGAAACTACTAAAACATTACCTTGAGGATGTTTTTCTTGAATTTCAGCAATTACCGACATAGAACGGTTAGCAATCTCTACCGCCGTTTCTCCACCTAGGGGCGCATTCCAGGCCGGTTCTGTTAACCATTTGACATAGTTTTCTGAGTAATTCTCTTGCACAAAGGATTTACTTTTAGTTTCCCATTCGCCATAACTACCTTCCCTCAATCCGTCACGCAACTGCATATTGACACCCACAGCATCACAAAACGGCTTGGCCGTTGCTATTGTGCGCTTCATGGGGCTAACATAAACCGCTGACCAGTCCAATTTTTGATAAACATTAGCAAAACTCTCCGCCATTTCCATTCCTGCTGTAGTCAAATCTGCATCAGTTTGACCACAAAAATTACCACTTTGGCTAAAAGTAGTTTCTCCATGTCGCAGTAAGTATAAATTAAGTGTCATAGCTGCCGTGGATTGGGAAATTAAGGAGCTTGTGCAAAAATAAACTACCACATACTTGGCTATTGAATATGTAATAGCAGAACAAAGTAATTAAGAGGTTTTTTTAGGGGCGGTATTCCTTTTTGTCTCGTTTGCACATTTTCCGACGAAATATTTTGTATGTTTATTGGTTTACCCGCTTCCAGGGTAAGTCGCTGTTGACTGGGGAGAGCATCAACAGCCATTATTCCCCGTCTGATAGCGAAAGTCCACTAAAAGTGGACTAGTGGGTTACATATAATACTCTAGGCAATGATTGTTAACTTTATTTAAAATGTTATATTCCATACTCAGTGGGATTGATCCGACTTTAGTCAAACTTAATGAGAGTAAATAAGGGGGTTTATCTCTACCCTAGGGTAGATGACAAACTGACAGTTATTCTAACTTAAAGTTATTTACACTTGTATAAATTTTAATAAACTGTCTGCTAAATCACTAACAGCTATCCTTTATATTGAAATTTCTGCCCTTGTATATCCCCTAGTTTCCCATGTCCAGACTTTTGATTAGCCAGTACCAAGCAGAAGTAGCCAAAATTATTCAGTTTGGCGGTTCCCGTAAAGAAACTTCTATTCGTGTGGCTTTTCAAAATCTTTTGAATGAATATTGCAAACCCAAGGACTTTTTACTAATTCCAGAGTTGGATTTTAAGTTACCTAATGGTAAACTAGTTTACCCCGATGGTACGGTTAAGGATGC
>NZ_JAQMTM010000039.1:0-16603 GCF_028331085.1 Anabaena sp. CS-542/02 | reverse complement strand
GGAACAGGGAACAGGGAACAGGGAACAGGGAACAGGGAACAGGGAACAGGGAAACAACAAAATCAAGTCCCCTCCCCTTGCACGGGGAGGGTTAGGGATGGGTCAAACAATATTTGATACACTAAAGGGAACAGGGAACAGGGTAACAATAAAATCAAGTCCCCTCCCCTTAATTAACCGCCAATCCCTAATCTTCCCGCCACACCGGGAGTCAAAGGTAACAGAGTAGTAATCATTAAAAACAGTGCTAATAAACCTAAAGCGGCTCTAGTATCATCTGGTTCGGTGATTTCATTTAAAGTCGGACGTTCCAAATCCCTTTGTAACAAGAAAATCACTACCGCCCAGTAAATAGCCAGGGGATTGCCTAAAGAAATCAGACCCAGTAGAATTAAAGTGGCTGTAGTTGCGCGTCCTGCGGTTTTGCGGCCATAAATTGCTTGGACAATCCGCCCACCGTCCAATTGTCCAGCTGGCATTAAATTCAAAGCTGTAACTACTAATCCTAGCCAACCAATCACTACCAGGGGATGGACACTAACCGTAGATGATTGTAAGGCCGAACCCAGAACCACCCGCGCTAAACCACCTACTAAAATAGAACCCTGGAAAAACTGATTAGGTAATTGAAATAAACTACCGGGGTGGGAAAGTAGCAAACCACTAATTAACATTAATAAGGAGAGAATACCACCAGCAGCAGGCCCAGCCAAAGCAATATCAAATAGGACTTTACGATTAGGTAACAGAGACTCAAAGCGAGTAATTGCACCAAAGGAACCTATTTGCACAGCTGGTAAAAAGAAAGGCCAGCTTAAGCGGACTTGGTGACGACGAGCTACTAACCAATGACCGATTTCATGAGTTGCTAAAATTGCAAATATCCCCGCAGCAATGGGTAAAGCCTCTGCAAAGCGTCCGGGATTGGTAAAAAAGTCAAAATTCAGCAACAACCCCGCTGCTTCTAAGCTGGTGGCGATAGTTGCGACCAAGAGAATGACTGCAAAGAACTTTTGTTGTAATGACATCGGACGGGGATCATTACGGCTAGGTAAAATAATTACTACCGGTTTACCCTCTGTACCATCCACTAAAAACAGCCGATATTTATCCCCTAATTTGGCTTGTAAACTGGCGGTTAGGGTGTTGTGAATTGCTTCTGGTTCCCCCCGCAGATTACCTTTAAATATTGCTCCTTCTTGATAAGAGATAGTTTCTGTGGTAAAAAACGTATCAATACCAAAAATAGAGCGAATAGCGCTTAAATCTTCCTCGGGAATTGGTACAGCTTCAATTTTCAGTTCTGCTAATACCAGGGGAGTATTTTCTCTTGTAGGTGCAGAATCCCCGGCTAACCTTTCGGTGGCCTGTTGTTTAATGATTGCATCTTGTCCAGCAGCGCGTAACTGTCTACCTAAGAAGATATATAACGCTGCAGAGCTGACTACTAAAATCAATATACCAGCTATATTAATATCAATGCCCGCCGCAAACAAACCAAAAAACAGTAACCAGGGAACCATCAACACGACGGACTGTAACCAGGCTAAGATTCCCAGTTTCCCAAAGGGTCTAGCGCGATAAAAGCCCCAACCTAAAATACCCACAGCAATTAATAAAATTATCCCCACAATGGGAATCTCTGACACAGTAAACATTTGCAAACCCTTCACTGTAAAAAAAATTAGCCTGAACTAGTCAGGTGTTACACACATTATAAGGAAAATGCCGAAGAGACCGAAAAATAACAACTTTTCCTACTCTGACTCTCATTCTTTGCGCCTCAGCGCCTCTGGGTGAAATAACCCCAAAAAATCAAATAAACAATGTGCTAGTTGTAATTTAGACCCTAGGGGAATTTGTACCTGATTTCCTTGTTTATCTAAAAAAACCGCCTGATTATTGTCACTAGCAAAACCGCTCTCAGGTTGATCAATGGGGTTAGCAACAATCACATCTAAATTTTTATACTGCAACTTAGCCCGCGCTGGGGTGATGATATCCCCCGTCTGTGCTGCAAACCCGACTAATAGCTGTGATGGTTGTTTAAGTTGTGCTAACTGGGCAATTATATCTGGTACTGGTTCCAAGGGTAAAGAACTGGGGAGCGATCGCTTAGGTAACTTCTGTGTACTATAATTTTTAGGCTTGACATCTGCCACTGCCGCCGACATAATAATTATATTAGCATCCTGTAGGTGAGATTTCATCGCCGCAGCCATAGACTCTGCACTTACCACAGGTATAGCTTCCACCCCTAAAGGTACTTCCCAACTAGCAGGACCATGTACCAAGGTGACCTTTGCGCCTCGGTGCATGGCTGCTTGTGCTAAAGCTAGCCCCATTTTACCTGTGGAGGGATTACCAATAAACCGCACCGGGTCAATATATTCTCTAGTTCCCCCGGCACTAATTAAGACATTCTGCCCTGCTAAATCTCGCTTACCACCAGTATGTAACAGAGATTGGATATAAGTTAAAATTTCCCCTGGTTCTGCCATTCTCCCGGACCCAATGCGATCGCAAGCCAACAGACCCGACCCTACACACATACCATGATACCTGGTATCTGTCAATAACTGTTGCCAATTGCGCTGCACCGCCACCTGTGCCCACATATCCGTATTCATGGCTGGTGCTAACAACACCGGACAACTAGAAGCCAGCACAGTATTTGTGAGTAAATTGTCAGCCAGACCACAAGCTAACTTAGCCAAAGTATGAGCGGTCAGAGGGGCAATTACCAACAAATCCGCCCATTCTCCCAACTCAATATGCAAGGGTCGGGAGTGATTTGCTTGCCAAAAATCATTATCTGTGTATGCACAATGCCGAGAGAGGGTAGCCAAAGTTAAAGGGGTGATAAATTGTTGTGCAGCTTGGGTAAGAATTACCCGGATTTCCACCCCAGTTTTAAACAAGCTGGAAACCAATTCACAGACCTTGTAGGCTGCGATCCCACCACCAACAGCAATGATTACCCTTTTGTTGCGGTTTGGATTTTGGGGCTGGAGATAGAGCATGGTCAAAAATTAGGAGTTATTACATAACTCCTAATTATCAAACTATTATGCTTCGTCGTAGGCTTCTAAATCCAAGAGGTAGATATAGGGTTCAACCAACTCAGGACGCTGAAAGGCGATCGCACGCAATAGATGCCAATCATTTAAACCCTCAAAGGCATTACTATAATTATCTACTTCCAGACGATTAGCCAACTCTTGCACATCCGTAGTAGTCATAGCGGAAATGTTTTTCTGAGAAATGCTTAAAGTTTTCACAATGCTTGCCCCTCCCTTATGCAGAATTCTTACCACAACCTCCGTAACGTGGAGACCCAGCATGACTTGAGTTTTAGCTGTGAAGCTGCCACCCAATCTATCTTACTCATTAGAGAGGCCATATTTCCGAAAAAATTCCAATTTTTTTACCATAGTGCGGAAAAAAATTGTACCCCAGACTACCCAATCACATTGACCACGAAATTGCGTAGCACATCTAACATCTGGGGTTGAATTTCATGGCCCACATCAAACTCATGGTACTGCACCCCCACCCCCAGGGACTCCATAAACTCCCGTGCT
This sequence comes from Anabaena sp. CS-542/02, assembly GCF_028331085.1. Lineage (NCBI taxonomy): Bacteria > Bacillati > Cyanobacteriota > Cyanophyceae > Nostocales > Nostocaceae > Anabaena > Anabaena sp. CS-542/02. The sequence goes on along the minus strand of NZ_JAQMTM010000039.1, from coordinate 13,019 downwards.
TTGACAGCGGCCGCCAGTGGCACAACCTGATCATACCTACCATGCATAATTAAACATGGGGGAAAATCAGCTTTAGTCGTGGTTGTTAAATCAGGGTGTAAATATCCACTCATCACCACTAAACCCCCTAAGGGCAATTTTAACCCCAGATCCAAAGTCATAGCCCCACCCTGAGAAAAACCACACAAAATAGTCTGGGACAAAGGTACACCAGTAATACTCTCTAAAGATTGCAACCAACCCATTAATAATTCCCGACTTTCGGGTAAACCTACATACATATTTTCCATTCTCAGGTCATACCACGCCCTCCCAGTAGAAGAATTGGGAAAAGGAAACGGTGCATTAGGAAACACAAACTGGTAATCAGGTAACTTAAAAAACGGCGATAAAGATGCAATATCTTCAGCATTAGCACCCCAACCATGTAAACAGACAATTAAACCTGTCGGGGGTTGAGGTGTGGAACGGGGAAGAGAAATAAACTGTAGAGACATTACTTTTTTGGATATAAGCGCTAGACAGGTTAAAACCTAAGGTAAGTTTAAACTTTGTACGAATTAACACGAAACAATGGGGCTGATGAATGCCAAGATCAAGATAAACCAGCCAAGAGTATTGAAATTAATATGCCAGAACTACGCGAATCCATTGCTCAACACTACCACGAACGGACTAAATACGATCCTGAAACCCTGGCCTCTAAATCTCAAGGCTTAGACTGGGCTAAACAACCAGTACCCTTTAAAGAATACAAAATTGGTACTACCTTCGACCTCAAGCCCTATATTCAAGAAACAGCACAGACACTGGCTGATAACCCCGATGGTCAATGGTGGCGGAGACTTTCGCGGTTACTGTTTCGCAGTTATGGACTCACAGCCAGAATGCCTTCCATGGGTAGTGCAGTATACTTACGAGCTGCTCCCAGTGCGGGGGGGTTATATCCGGCGGAAGTTTATCTAGTTTCCCGTGGTACGGGGTTATTACCACCGGGATTATATAACTACCAATGTCGGGATCACTCTCTGATGCATTATTGGGAAAGTGATGTCTGGACAGCTTTGCAGTCAGCTTGTTTTGACCATCCAGCCATGGAAAATACCCAATTAGCAATGATCATTACCGGGGTTTTTTATCGTTCAGCCTGGCGATATGAGGATAGAGCCTACCGCCGCATTTTTTTAGATACAGGGCACTTGCTGGGCAATATTGAGCTAGCAGCAGCCATGAATGACTATCGCCCCCACTTAATTGGTGGCTTTGTGGATGAAGCCGTGAATGACCTATTGTATATTGACTCGGAACAAGAGGGAGCCTTGGCTATTCTAGCCTTGGCAGATTTATTAGATATCGAACAAAATTTACCACCAGGATGTACAGCTTTACCTTCCACCAGTGAAACCAATTATCCGCCCATCCCCGATGGTGAATTACTCAAATATTTTCACTCCCGCACCGAAATTACCGCAGATGCAACTCATCAGACTTATTTACCCTCCCCTAAGTCTGAGAATCTTTTAGAAGATAAATACAATTTTCCTTTCTGTCTGAAAGTTCCCACCGCTACCACTCCCATTAACTGGGGAGCAAAGCTGTCAGGTTTAGAAACAACCATGTATAAGCGACGTTCTACCCGGGCCTACAGTGGTGATGATTTAACCTTGGATGAACTCAAAAGTTTACTTGATTTCACCTATCAACCCCAAAATTACCTCGACCAAGGTTTAGATAGTTCTCCGGACTACTTTGATACCAACCTAATTGAAACATTTATTGCCGTTAGTGGGGTGAATGGTTTAGAGTCTGGTTGTTATTATTACGCCCCCAAGGCGCAAGAATTACGACAAATTCGCTTCAAAAACTTTCGCCGAGAGTTACACTTTCTTTGCTTGGGACAAGATTTAGGCCGGGATGCTGCGGTAGTCCTGTTCCATACGGCTGATCTTAAATCCGCGATCGCTCAATATGGCGATCGCGTTTACCGTTATTTACACATGGATGCTGGACATTTAGGACAAAGACTAAATTTAGCCGCCACCCATTTGAGTGTAGGTGTCAGTGGTATCGGTGGCTTCTTTGACGACCAAGTTAATGATATTTTAGGCATTCCCGCCGACGAAGCAGTGATATATGTCACCACCCTAGGAAAACCAAGGTAAAAAAGCACCGAAAACCCACTTCTGTGAGCTGCTCCTTATTTCTCCTGTTCAGAAATGCAGTTTTCTAACTGAGAAATCAGAGCTTCCCCATCCAAATTTTGACCAATTAGCACTAACTGGGTTTTCGGTGTACCTTTCCATTCATCATCATTTAGAGTAAAGCGTTTACCACAAAGGTGGAAAATATGACGGTTAGGACTTTCTTCAAACCAGATAATTCCTTTAGCTCGGAAAATATTTGTCGGTAATTGGTTATCTAAGAAATACTGAAATTTTCTAATACTAAAAGCCTGGTCACTTTGGAAAGAAACAGAACTGAAACCGTCATTTTCTAAATGGTGAGAATGGTGATGGTGATGGTGATGATGGTCGTGGTCACAGTTTGAGTGGTCATGGTCATCCACTTCCTGAAAATACTTGTCAGACGCAAACAAACCCACACTGAGAATTAAACCCAGTGGAACTTGCGATCGCACCGTGCGGATAATTCTCGCACCTTCTTTAACATCATTAATTTTCCGTTCCAAATTCCTCAAATCCGCCTCATCAACTAAATCGGCTTTATTCAGGATAATGATATCACCATAGGCAATTTGACTATATGCCGCCTCAGCGTTAAATAAATCCAAGCTGTAGTTAGCTGCATCTACCACCGTAATAATTGAGTCCAGACGGGTTAAATCTCGTAACTCCGTACCCAGAAAAGTTAAAGCAACTGGTAACGGGTCAGCTAGTCCCGTGGTTTCCACCACCAAATAATCTAAATTATCTTGGCGTTCTAAAACTTGGTAAACCGCATCTACCAAATCATTATTAATAGTACAGCAAATACAACCATTGCTCAGGGCAATCATATTCTCTTCCGTAGACACAATCAACTCATTATCAATAGCGATTTCCCCAAATTCATTTACTAAAACCGCAGTTTTTAACCCCTGTTGATTACTGAGAATATGATTTAATAAAGTCGTCTTGCCACTACCAAGAAAACCAGTAATAATTGTCACTGGGATTCCTTGCTTTGGTGCATCCATTTTTGTCAATTCGGGAGTAACTAATGTTTCCATAGAGATGTAATCAAATATCAAAAAATAATGTTAATTCCTAAGTGGTGCATAGGTAGGAAGAGATGGTAGATTTCTACCCTGCCGTACTAGCATGGGAATACACAACAGTGATGGCAGCTGTTTTACCCCATTATTACCGATGATCATCACAAAATTCCACCGCCATCTATGGAATTTTCTCATGACTAATGACTACATAATCAAATATGTCTGAACAGCGTAAGTCTATTTCCTTGTCTGACCTTTTCCTCATTGTTGCCACCTTTTTCGTCGTCGTCCTCCTGTGGCAATTACGGAGCTTATTAGTAATTTTAATGATTTCCGTAGTCTTGGCATCTGCGATCGCCCCCTTAGTCAACGCCGCGGAAAAAATACGTCTTCCCCGTTGGCTAGGGGTAATTATCGTCTATGTTAGCTTAATTTCTGGATTAATTGGCGCAGGCTTAATCATTGGTCCATCGGTTTCGGAACAGATTCAGCGACTAGCTAGTAAACTACCGATGTATTTAGATAATTTGTGGAATGCTGCGGAAAATCTCGCCCTGCGACTGGGAATTACTCAAATAGAGTCAGTGGAAGAATTTTTTGACCTCCAGTCAGTAGCTAACTGGTTACTGCGTTCGAGTCAACAGCTACTTGTACGTTCCTTCGGCTTTACTCGTGGCTTTATTGGGGGGGTAGTAAATCTGATTTTGTCCCTGGTCATATCTGCCTATATGGTAGCTGGAAGTAAAAACTTAATTCAAGGTCTGGTGAGTCTGTTTCCCCAACCTTGGGACCAACGTCTAAGGGAGCAAGTTATCCCGATTGCTCGCCGCATGGGAGGATATATTCAAGGACGAGTCTTAGTTTCCGCCATTCTCGGTGTTGTGATTACCGTGGGATTGAGGATTTTAGGACTATCAGAATTTGCCTTAGCTCTCGGTGTAATTGCGGGTTTTACTAACTTAATTCCCTTTGTCGGTCCAGTCTTAGGAGCAATTCCCGCTTTAATTGTCGCCATTCCCCAAAGTGACTTGACTTTTCTGTGGGTATTGCTGTTATTTGTGATTATTCAAAACGTAGAAACTTATGTCCTTGACCCCCTGCTAGTGGGTTCTTCTGTGCGAGTGCGTCCTTTATATCAACTTTTAGCTGTACTGGGAGGAACGCAAGTTTTAGGAATTATTGGCGCTGTAATTGTCCCCCCTTGGGTAGCGGGTGTAGGTGTACTGGTAGAAAATCTTTATTTACAGCCGAAGTTATTAAGTGAAGAAAAATCTGCTCCCACGGCGGAAAGTTAATGGAAATTTTAGATTTCACCTTGATATAGACAATGTGAGGTTTTTGTTAAGTTATACTTTAGGCATAGTGTAAATATGATACCATTTTGTTTGCAGAAAAAGAATAGACATCTCAATGCAACCTCTATACAATCATTACAGTGATGCCATTGGCTTAGTCAGTGTTCACTTGATCTGGATGACCTACGGACATGAAAGAATATTTGCCGAGAGCGCACTTCTTAAGCAACAGTGTATCAAAGTATTTCAGACTGTTGCTGATGATAAAAAATGGATGATTAAAGCTCTAGAAATCGCGCCAGATCAAGTTTATTTACAAGTTGAGTATGACCATCATCACTCTATTGCTCAGGTAGTAAAAGCCTTTCAAGGTCGTTCTTGCAGAATTCTCCGGCGGGAATTTCCGGAGCTACGCAGACTACCCAACTTATGGAGACCTTCTTATATATTTGATACCACTGGCAAAGTCAGCACTGCATTTGTTGCCGATGACAGCCAAAATGGCCATTAAAAATCAACCTATTCCCGCAGCTGTATAGTTTGGTGCGGGAGTTTGGGGTTTAGCCATTGTAATTTTATAGTATAAATAATTAATTACTAATTATATTCATAATTTCATATCAATATGTGGTCTGAACTTACACAAGCGATCGCTAATCTCAACATTGCAGCTGATTGGATTGGAATTAGAGCCGTCAAGACAAACGCATCCACCCGTCATGTGCGGGATGGGTTACCCCAAATCAACGGTAAAACTTCCACCATGGGAGCTATGCTAGAAGTTTTAGTTAATGGCTGTCTAGGTTATGCAGCCACAACCTCCCTAGAATTACCATCACTACAATCAGCAGCCCAGACAGCATATCAACAAGCGCTAGCAGCAAGCAAATGGTGGATATATCCCTTTAACGCCAATCAACGCCCTAAAGTAGTGGGGGAATATAACTCACCCTACCTGGAACCCTTAGATGGTTTGTGTCCTGGAGAAATCAATAATTTCTTGGTGCGTATATGTCAGGGGTTAAAAGTTCATGACAAAATTGTTCAAACCTCAGCCAGCGCCACCACCACCGAAAGAGAAACTTGGTTTGTCAGCAGCAACGGTTCCCAAGTATATCAAAAAATTGTCTCCCTAGGAACACATTACGGCGCGATCGCCCAAGATGGTAAAATAGTCCAACAACGCAGTAACAATGGTTGGCAAGCACACTGCTATCAAGGCGGATGGGAGCTATTAAAACAAGAGCAATTATGGCAGCGAGTGCAGCAAGTTGGGGAGCAAGCAGTAGAACTGCTAACCGCCACAGAATGTCCCAACACTCGCACCAAGCTACTTTTAGCACCTGACCAAATGATGCTGCAAATTCACGAAAGCGTCGGACATCCCCTAGAAATTGACCGCATTTTAGGAGATGAACGCAACTACGCCGGGGGGAGCTTTGTCAAACCCAGTGACTTTGGTAACCTAGAATACGGTTCACCCCTAATGAACATCACCTTTGACCCCACCGTACCCGGTGAGTTTGCTAGCTACGGATTTGATGATACAGGCGCAGTAGCCACAAAAGAATATGTAATTAAACAAGGCGTACTACAAAGGGGACTAGGTAGCTTAGAAAGCCAAGCTAGAGCCAATATACCCGGTGTAGCTTGCGCTCGTGCTTGTTCCTGGAACCGTCCCCCCATAGACCGCATGGCTAACTTAAACCTAGAACCAGGGAACCAAACCACAGCAGAAATCATCAGCGGTATAGAACAGGGAATTTACATGGAATCCAATCGCTCCTGGTCAATAGACGATCGCCGTTATAAATTCCAATTTGGTTGTGAATATGCCAAACTAATTGAAAACGGTCAACTCACCAAAACCCTACGCAACCCCAACTATAGAGCCACTACCCCGGAATTTTGGCACAGTCTCACCCACATAGGCAATGCTGACACCTGGGAAATGTATGGTACCGCCATGTGTGGTAAGGGTGAACCTAATCAAGCCATTTGGGTAGGACATGGTTCACCCCTGTGTGTGTTTGCTAATGTGGAGGTTTTTGGGGGTGGTTAAACAACTGCTTACCCCACCCACAAGTATCCTGCAACTTTTACTATATTAAACCCCACTCATCCCTAACTATCCCCAGAAATTCCCCCTCAAAAACACCCCATGACTTTAGAAAACAGTTTCAATCAACTTATAGAAACACTACTGATAGAAAAAACAGTCACGGAAGAATTTACCCTCAGACTCAGCAGCGAACACAGCCAATTTACTCGTTTTAACCATGGGAAAGTCAGACAAACAGGTGTAGTTGCTGACGGTTCCATAGAATTAACTTTAATGGAAAATCAGCGCCGCAGCTTTCGCTGTTTTCCCCTGACAGGGAACAGGGAAATAGACTCCCTCGCAGCACACACAGCATTACTCGAACTGCGGGAAGAATTGCAAGTTTTACCCCTTGACCCCTATTTAGTGTTACCATCAGGCAATAATATTAGTCGCGAAGTCAATTCTGGGCAATTATTACCACAAGCATCCGTAGTTACAACTATATTAGCCCAGGTGGGGGATTTAGACTTTACTGGTCTTTATGCCGGAGGGTTAGTGATTAAAGCCTATGCTGATTCTCAAGGTCAAAAACACTGGTTTACCACTGATACCTTTACCTTAGATTATTCCCTATTTGATACCTGTGGACAAGCAGTTAAAGTCATCCTTGCTGGTAGTCATTGGGATGACAGCGCTTACATCGCCAAGATGAGCGCAGCTAAAACCCAACTAGAATTACTTTCCCGTCCAGCTAAACAATTGACACCGGGACGGTATAAAACTTATTTTGCTCCCGCTGCGGTAGCAGATTTATTAGATATGCTTTCCTGGTCAGCGGTGAGTGAGGCTGATTTACAACAGGGAAACAGTGCTTTGGCTATGCTATCACGGCAAGAAAAACAACTATCCCCTAAGTTTAGTTTAACAGAAAACTTTCAACAGGGGTTTGTACCCCGATTTAATCAATTAGGAGAAATGGTAGCTCCTGAGTTACCCATAATTACACAGGGGGTTTTGGTTAATACTCTAGTTAATTCTCGCACCGCTAAGGAATATGGTAAAATCGCCAACGGTGCTAATAGCTCGGAAACCTTGCGATCGCCCCACATCAGTCCGGGTAATTTAGGCGTTGACGAGATTCTCAGGAGTTTAGATACAGGACTATATATATCTAATTTACATTACCTCAACTGGAGCGATCGCCCCACCGGGAGAATTACCGGGATGACTCGTTATGCTTGTTTTTGGGTAGAACAGGGGGAAATCATCGCCCCGATTGAAAATTTACGCTTTGATGAAAGTCTCTATCGTTTCTGGGGAGATAATCTTGTAGAGTTCACCAACTTTCAAGAGTTCATCCCCGATGTGGGAACTTATGAGAGTCGTCAATTAGGAGGTAGTCTGGTTCCGGGAATGTTGGTAAATGACTTCACCTACACTTTATAGAAAAACTGTTGACGGTTGACGGTTCGACTCCGCTCACCGACCACGGGTGACGGGTGATGGGTGACGGTTCGACTCCGCTCACCGACCACGGGTGATGGGTGACGGTTCGACTCCGCTCACCGACCACGGGTGATGGGTGACGGTTCGACTCCGCTCACCGACCACGGGTGACGGAAGGGCGATCGCTTATGCATAGGCGATCTGCTTGCAGCAGCGCTTCGCTATCGCCATGAAGCTCGATAATGGGGAGGGAGCCGGGGGTTAGAAACCCCCGTCTAAAAGCTGAAGTCGGATTAATCCGACTGAGTGTTAAATATAACATTATAAATGCCATTAATAACCATTACCTAGAGTACCCTATTTAACCTAATAGTCCACTTTTAGTGGACTTTCGCTATCAGACGGGTAATTTATTACCCGGCTGCTTAGTGCGATCGCTGTTTTGTTGACGGTTGACTGGGATAGATTACCCAGCTATCCCCTAATTACTGTAATATTTCTGCGTTGAGGACTCTGGGTGATTTCGGTGGTGGTGCGATCGCTGATGGGGGGTAAATTGGGGCGACGGTCAAATATTACTAACCATCCTGTATCTAGATTGAGTCCTGATAAGTATTTATCTAATTGTATCAATCCTTGCTGCAAGGGGTCCGGTTTACCCTGTTTCCATACTTTTAATTCCATCCCTAAGACTACATCCCCATAACGCAGACATATATCCATCCTCCCGGAGCCTATGGCGTATTCCCGTTCTAAGCTACCACCACCATTAACGACACGGTGTAAAAATGCCATTAATACTAAGTGGGGCGCAATTTCTGGGTAAGGGGTACTTTTAAATAACGGTTCCCCGTGTTGTCGCCAAAAGTCTAATAATAAGTCTAATAATTTTTCTGGGATTAATTCACCAGTAGCACTCAACCATTCAGGTTCAATCACCCCTAGGGACATAATGGGGGTATAGGCTAAAACTTTAGGTAAAACTTCTCTATATATGGGGTTGGCAATTTCTAAACCTCTGATGGGATGATACCGACATAATCCTAAATCTAGGAGAAAACGAATATCATCATTAGGTACATCTGGTAATTCTTCCCCGGCTAACATGGGTTGAATAATGGCTTTAACTCTATCTTCGCGCAATCGCTCTGCTAAACTATCTAAATGGGTGTCTTGCCTTTGAATTAGTATATCTTTGGCTTGATTGATTAAATCTACAGTGATGGGGATATTGGTATCTTCTGCTAAATATTCTGTAACTTCCTTAGCTAAAGCATTGACTAACCAAGGTTGACCCTGGGTTAAATCATAGGCGTGGTTAATAGCTTGGGGGGTAAAGATTTGCCCAGTGGCTGCGGTGTGTTGTGCGTATAGATTACTTACATCTTCTAGAGTGAAATTACTTATTAGTCATAAAAGTTTAGGTATAGGTTGACTGTTGACTGTTGACTGACAAAACGCCAGTGCGATCGCTTTTATTCGTTACTCATATCCCCGAGTTCTCACCATCAATTTTTATAGAAGTGGGGGATCTTATCCAGGTGATGCTTTATCCCCTGGGCGATCGCATCAAGTCAACATAATCAGATACATGAGCTTGGGTGTCACTAAATTCTACTATTCGTAGGAGGTGTATTACAGCGCAACTGCTGGCGACCATTGACAATAATACCTAACATCTCCTGCAAATCCTTCTCCATATTTTCCAGGACGGTATCAGCGTATTCATCCGCGCCATTTTCGATTTCTTGAGCTTGAGCTATAGCAGTTCGTCGCAACTGCTCCAACTCCTCCTCACAACTGCGGCGCTTTTGGTCAATTTCCGCCAGAGTAGCTTGCATCATCGCCTCGCATTCCTGCTCAACTTGTCTGCGCAACTCCTGGGCTTTTTGTTCGGCTTCCCTGAGGATATCACTTTCAGCTAAAATTTGCCCTCGTTTAGCTTGAGCCGCTTCTATAATTTGTCGTCCATACTCTTGAGCTTCCAGCAGAACCTCTTCCTTTTGTTGCAGGACAAAAGCAGCTTCCTGAAAAATCCCTGGTAAAGACAGGCGAATAAAATCGATTTGCTCAATCAGCTTATCTTCATTAACTATAGTGCGTCCCGTGAAAGGAATACAAAAACCATAGAGAATTAAATCCTCTAAACGATTAAGTTCCTCGATAATGTTGACGCTTTCGGTTCCATTGATATACTCCTCCGGGGGGGTATAACTACCGTTGTCATTCAATTGGTCGTGGGATAGGTGTGATTGTAGCATTTATATATATCCAGGGCAATTTCTTGGGGAACAAGATGATCAACAGATCCGCCAAACCTTGCAATCTCTTTTACTACACTACTACTCAAAAAACTATACTCATTAGATGTTGCCAGAAAAACTGTTTCTATTTGAGTGGAAATAGTTTTATTAGTATGAGCCATTTGCAGCTCCACTTCAAAGTCGGAAATTGCCCGTAAGCCTCGTAGTAAAACCTGTGCGTGTCTTTGTTGGGCATACTTAACAGTCAAACCGTCAAAACCATCCACTTCCACATTCGTCAGATGTTGAGTAGTGCGCCGAATTTGATTTAATCTTTCCTGTACAGTAAACAGTGGTACTTTATTCGGATTCCGTAGTACAGCAACAATCACCCGGTCAAACAGCCGACTACCACGCTGAATGATATCAAGGTGACCTAAAGTGATGGGGTCAAAGCTGCCAGGATAAATAGCAATCACAAAATTTTCAATATACCAAAGCTACTCTATTGACACTTCCCGCTCTAAAGATACGGAGATTCTTGATTCAACGAGTCCACTTAGACTAAATCCCTTGCGGTATCTGTTCTAGAGGTGGTTCTCTCCACAAGCTTTAACCTTGGGTATGTCTTACCCTTACGTTGCATGATCAGTTTAACACAAAATGACTCAGGTGTAAATACCTCATACAGTTTTCATACTAGCTTCAGTGTTAATGTTAGTTCTGCCATAATAAATATGTCTTACCAGGAACGCAACTCGTAATTTACATGGGACTGGATATTTACACTTTGCCTTTAGCATTTGAATTTACTTCTCCCGGACCAGTGATCCTGGACATAGGGCCTATCAGTATCCGCTGGTATGGATTGTTAATTGCCATAGCAGTCATCATCGGTGTGAGCCTTTCCCAGTATCTAGCAAAGCGCCGTCATGTCAATCCAGAATTGATTGCTGATTTATCAATTTGGTTAGTGATTGGGGCGATTCCCGCAGCGCGGCTTTATTATGTTTTGTTTCAATGGTCAGAATATGAGCAGCATCCAGAGAGGATCATCGCTATTTGGCAAGGAGGTATTGCCATTCACGGAGCGATTATTGGTGGTACTTTAGCAGCTTTAATCTTTGCTAAACTCAATAGAGTTTCTTTTTGGCAATTAGCTGATTTAGTGGCCCCTTCGCTAATTTTAGGACAAGCAATTGGACGTTGGGGGAACTTCTTTAACTCCGAAGCCTTTGGTCGTCCTACTAATTTACCTTGGAAGCTATATATTCCCCCACAAAACCGTCCTTTAGCTTTAGTTAATTTTGAATATTTTCATCCCACATTTCTCTACGAATCCCTGTGGAATTTAATAGTATTCGTTTTGCTGATTACTTTATTTTTCCGGGGTTTATCTGGGAAATCACCCTGGCGCTTAGGGACAATATTTTTATTTTATGTGGTGGGCTACAGTTTAGGACGCTTCTGGATTGAAGGGTTTCGCATTGATAGTTTAATGCTGGGTTCCCTTCGTATTGCACAAGTTGTCAGTTTAATTGCTATTGTGCTGGGACTAGCTGGATTAGCTTGGCTCTACTTATTTAAACGCCCTTTACCTGATTTAATTCCGCCTCCCCATCGGGATGAAGGAATGAGGGATATATAGGGAAAAGGAAAAAATGCCCCAGAGTAAACTCTAGGGCCTAACCAGGGTGCATCTACCATTCATCTCTACTAATAATTAGGGAGCAATCCGGAACTTTAGAGCAAAAATACCAAAAAAAAGTTTTTCGCATTTAGATATCGCGTAAATTACAGAAAATAAGTCATTATTATTTGTATGAAAAATAATCTAGATATTACCCAGCCAGCAGTTTATATTGTGGGAGCAGGTCCAGGAGATCCCGATTTATTAACAGTCAAGGCCCAGAAACTCTTGTCCCTTGCAGATGTAATTTTATTTGCTGATTCTTTAATACCGGAAGAAATTGTAAATTTATGTCGAGAAGATGCGGAAATTATTCCCACTGCAAATAAGACCTTAGAGGAAATTCTAGCACTGATGATTGCAGCAGTGCGATCGCATAAATCTGTAGTCCGTCTCCATTCTGGAGATCCCAGCCTTTACAGTGCTATCTATGAGCAAATGCAACTCTTAGCGGAGGCTAATATCCCCTTTGAGATCATCCCTGGTATTAGCGCCTTTCAAGCTGCAGCGGCGAAGCTCAAAATTGAATTAACCGTACCCGGTTTAGTTCAAACCATTATTCTCACCCGCACCAGTGGACGTACCCACGTTCCCCCATCGGAGGAATTAGCCGCCCTAGCAGCACATCAAGCTAGTCTGTGTTTATATCTAAGTGCGCGTCACATAGAAACCGCCCAAGCCAAACTTTTAGCACATTATCCCCAGGACACCCCAGTAGCAATTTGCTTTCGCATTGGTTGGCCTGATGAGAAAATCATGGTTGTCCCTCTGGGGGAAATGGCAAACTGTACCCATGAAGAAAACCTAATTCGTACCACACTTTACATCATTAGTCCCGCACTTTCACCCGCACAACGTCCATGGGCTACGCCCCTAGTTCGGAGATCCCGTTTATACCATCCCGAACATAGTCATATATTTCGCTCATCTCATGATTAAATATCTGTGAGCTAGTCCTAAGCTGACTATTTTATAGACAAAAGTATACTTATGTTGACAAGCATTGACATAAGTGAGTTAAGAAAATCGCCCACTTGATATATAATACGATATCAAGTATTGAATTAAGACTATTGCCAACGCG
>NZ_JAQMTM010000038.1:0-29491 GCF_028331085.1 Anabaena sp. CS-542/02 | reverse complement strand
CTTAAACCCTGACCCATCAACCGTCAACAGTTAACACCCAGTCGGATTTATCCGACTTAAGCTATCAGACAGGGGTTTCTAACCCCTGGCTCCCCGTGGTCGTAGCTCTTAAACCCTTACCCATTAACAGTCAGCCTTCTGTAACTCTGGCTGTGCGATCGCCCATCATATCGCCAATTTAATGGAGGATAATTACTAAGGCTGGTGTTAATAGATTACCTTGGAGAGAAGTTAGGGCGATCGCCAATGTAAGTACCGAGCGATCGCGCTGTTTGCACTAAGAAGTTATCAGGATCTACTAAACAAGGACTCTCAGCCAAAACTGCTTCCAAGGGAACAGCAACAACTTGACCATTTTGCCAAGCTACCATCTGCCCAGATTGTCCATTAGCTAATAAATCTACCGCAGCTTTACCGAAAGCCGTAGCTATCAAACGGTCTAAAGCCGAAGGAATACCACCGCGTTGAATATGTCCTAAGACTGATACCCGAATATCAAGATCGTCGGTGAGGGCGCGAATCTCATCGGCTATATATTGACCCATACCACAGGAAGGGCGTTGTGGTTGCAGCGGTGGGGCGCTATCACAGAATGTATAAGCAGATGAATCAGTGGCGACTTGAATACCTTCAGCCACTACTATAATTGCAAACCTACGTCCCCTGTGGCGTAGCTGTTCTAAATGCTCACACACTCCCCCAATAGAATAGGGGATTTCCGGAATCAAAATCACATCCGCACCCCCAGCAATACCCGATTGTAGGGCTAAATGTCCGGCGTTGCGCCCCATGACTTCCACAATCATCACCCGGTCATGACTACAAGCAGTAAAAGTCAAACGATTGAGCGCATCAACAACAGTATTTACCGCCGTATCGAAACCTACAACTCTTTGGGTCTGTCCCACATCATTATCAATAGTTTTAGGAATACCGATAAATTCCCAGTTTCCTTGACTTTGGAGTTGATAGAGAATTGCCAAGCTACCATCCCCACCGATGCCAATCAAAGCATCTAATCCTAAAGCATAGTATCCAGCAACAATCTCTTCTACATGAGCTAGAGTATCACCTTTATTAATACTACCCAAAATTGTCCCCCCCATATTCAGCAAAGGGTCAATACCACGCAAGTCTAAACCATGTATACTCAATGGGGTAGCTTCACGGTCTAAAAGTCCTCTAGTTGCATAAGGAATACCCACCACCTCCCAGTTATATGTCAGGGTGGCGTGATGCACCACTGCTCGAATCACCGCATTTAGTCCGGGACAGTCACCACCACTTGTTAGAATACCAAGTCGTTTTTTCATGGTCATCACACATTCGGGCTAGAACATGGCGATATTATTTTCCATTTTGACTGAGATTTTAAAAGTTGTTTGAGGCGATCTCTATGACCGTGAGAGGATGCCTAACATCCCCGACTTCTCACATTATGAAAGATTATCTAGCATAATTTACCTAGAAGTCGGGGATCTGTATGACCGTGAGAGGATGCCTAACATCCCCGACTTCTCACATTATGAAAGATTATCTAGGATAATTTACCTAGAAGTCGGGGATCTGTTTAACTTTCCTTACAATTTTTTTTATTGTTTTTGTCTTACCCTGATTGATTGTTACACTAGGGACATCCCAGCCAAGAGGAGCCAGAGCAATTATGAATCCAACCTCTGCTGTTCAAACTAACAACACAGCAAAAGCTCACTCCGCAACCACTACTCAAGGGGATAAGCGATTTAAAATTCTGTCAGCGCATATTAAACGCCATCAATATCAACAAAATGCCCTAATTGAGATCCTGCATAAAGCACAGGAACTTTTTGGTTATTTAGAAAACGATGTCTTAATTTATATCGCCCACGCACTGAAATTACCACCAAGTCGGGTTTATGGGGTCGCCACCTTTTATCATCTATTTTCCCTTGCACCTAGTGGCCTCCATACCTGTGTAGTTTGCACTGGTACCGCTTGCTATGTCAAAGGCGCTCAGGCTATCCTCACAAGTTTAGAAACATCCATACATCTTCGCCCCGGTGAAACATCCACAGATAGTCAAGTTTCATTGCAAACCGCCAGATGTCTAGGTGCTTGTGGAATCGCCCCCGCCGTAGTCTTTGATAAAACAGTGATAGGGTATCAAACCCCTGAGTTAGTTCTGGATCACATCAAAGGATGGTTACAAAATGGAACTACCTGAATTAATGGCGATCGCCCACAAAGAAAAAACAGCCAGCAAACCGGTAGAAATCCGCTGCTGTGTGGCGGCCGGTTGTCTGTCTGCTAATTCACAAGGGGTGAAACAGGGTTTACAAGAGGCGATTACAACAGAGAATTTAACAGAAACAGTAGAGGTGCGTGGAGTTGGCTGTATGCGCTTGTGCTGTCAAGGTCCATTGGTGCAGGTAGATGACAACAGAACAGCAGCAGGTGTCAATACCCTGTACCAACAAGTCACACCCGACGATGCACCCTCAATTATTGCTGCTTTGGGAGGAGGAGAAACCACAGTTACAAAAGGTGATTTAAGTCATCCTTTTTTTACATCCCAGATGCCCGTTGTTCTGGAAAATAGCGGTAAGGTTGACCCAGAACGTATTCAATCTTATATCGCCGCAGCAGGTTATCAATCCCTCCACCATGTCCTGCGGGAAATGACTCCTAAGGAGGTGGTGGATGCTGTCACCGCTAGTGGTTTACGGGGACGGGGAGGCGCTGGTTATCCCACCGGGGTGAAGTGGGGAACGGTGGCTAAGTCCCCAGGAGCACGAAAGTATGTCATCTGTAACGCCGATGAAGGTGACCCCGGCGCTTTTATGGATCGGAGTGTCTTAGAAAGTGACCCCCACCGGGTACTAGAAGGGATGGCGATCGCAGGCTATGCTGTAGGAGCCAACCAAGGTTATATTTACATCCGGGCTGAATATCCCATAGCTATTCATCGCCTACAAACCGCCATCCGTCAAGCACAACATTTAGGTTTACTAGGTAGTCAAATTTTTGACTCTAGTTTTGATTTTAAAATTGATATTCGCATCGGCGCGGGAGCTTATGTCTGTGGTGAAGAAACAGCCCTCATGGCTTCCATTGAAGGTCAACGGGGAACTCCCCACCCCCGCCCTCCCTATCCAGCCGAATCAGGTTTATGGGGTTACCCCACTTTAATTAATAATGTAGAAACCTACGCCAATATTACACCAATTATCCGTAATGGTGCCCAATGGTTTGCCAGCATCGGTACTGCAAAAAGTAAAGGTACAAAGGTTTTCGCCCTAGCGGGGAAAATCCGTAACACAGGTTTAATAGAAGTTCCCATGGGAACCACCATCAGCCAGATTGTGGAAGTTATGGGGGGTGGTGTACCAGAAGGGGGTGTGGTTAAAGCTGTACAAACCGGTGGACCCTCTGGGGGATGTATTCCCGCATCGGCTTTTGATACTCCTGTTGATTATGAATCCCTGACTGAGCTAGGTTCAATTATGGGTTCTGGGGGGATGATTGTCATGGATGAAACCACCAACATGGTAGATGTGGCCCGCTACTTTATGGAATTTTGTATGGATGAGTCCTGTGGGAAGTGCATTCCCTGTCGGGTGGGAACGGTACAACTGTATCAGTTATTAACCGCCATCAGTGAAGGTAAAGCCACCCAGACAGACTTAGAACTACTAGAGGAATTATGCGACATGGTGAAACATACCAGCTTGTGCGGTTTGGGACAGTCCGCGCCTAATCCAGTATTTAGCACCTTACGTTATTTCCGTGATGAGTATTTGGAGTTACTTCAATAGTTTTACTGTAAATCAGGGTATAAATTAACTATGGCTGTCAAAACTTTGACAATTAATCAAGAATTAATTAGCGCCCGTGAAGAAGATACCATACTCCAAGCAGCCCAAGAAGCGGGGATTCATATTCCCACCCTGTGTCACCTAGAAGGGGTAACAGATGTGGGAGCTTGTCGCCTGTGCTTAGTGGAAATTGCTGGTACTAATAAACTTTTACCAGCTTGTGTAACTAAAGTCGCTGAAGGGATGGAAGTTCAAACCCACACCCAGCGCCTACAAAAGTACCGGCGCACCATTGTAGAAATGTTGTTTGCAGAAGGTAATCACATTTGCTCTGTTTGTGTAGCTAATGGTAATTGTGAATTACAAGATTTAGCCATTGAGATGGGGATGGATCATGTGCGGTTAAACTATCATTTCCCCTCTCGCTCTGTGGATGTTTCCCATCATCTGTTTGGCGTTGACCACAACAGATGTGTTTTATGTACTCGTTGTATTCGGGTTTGTGATGAGATTGAGGGGGCACATACTTGGGATATGGCGGGGAGGGGAACAAATTCCCATGTAATTACCGACTTAAACCAACCCTGGGGGAGTTCCTCAAGTTGTACTTCTTGTGGTAAATGTGTTAATGCCTGTCCCACCGGTGCTCTGTTTAATCAAGGTTCTAGCGTGGGGGAAATGAAGAGCGATCGCCAAATGTTGGATTTCCTAGTCACCGCTCGACAGAAACAAGAATGGAACCGTTAACCGTGGTCGGTGAGCGGAGTCGAACCGTTCACTGTTAACTGATTTCCCCTCCTCAAAAATTCACCCCTCCCCTGAGAAGTTATGACTCTTTTAAAACTAGCTACAGTTTGGTTAGGTGGTTGCTCTGGTTGTCATATGTCCTTTCTGGATCTAGATGAATGGTTGATTGACCTAGCCAAACAAGCAGAATTAGTTTACAGTCCCTTTGCTGATACTAAAGAATACCCTCTAGGTGTGGATGTTGTCTTGGTAGAAGGGGCGATCGCTAACCAAGAACACCTCAAGATGATTTACAAAGTCAGAGAGCGTTCCCAAATTCTCGTATCCTTCGGTGATTGTGCTGTCACCGGTAACGTTACAGCCTTACGTAACCCCATGGGAGACGCGCAAACAGTCCTCCAGCGTTGTTACATAGAAGCCAACGCCCTTTACCCCGCCATTCCCGACCATGCTGATATAGTCCCCACCCTACTAGACCGGGTAGTACCAGTACATCAAGTAGTCCCTGTGGATATTTACTTACCTGGATGTCCCCCTGATGCTAATCGCATCAAAGCTGTATTAGACCCCTTGCTTCAGGGTGAAATACCACAACTATCAGGGCGAGACATGATTAAGTTTGGTTAACTGCAAAACACAGCCAACAGTCAACAGTCAACCGTGGTCGGTGAGCGAAGTCGAACCGTCAACCGTCAACAAATCTGGTCTAAATCATGTCTAAGAAAATTATCATCGACCCCGTAACCCGCATAGAGGGACACGCCAAAATTAGTATATACTTAGATGATACTGGACAAGTTAGCGACGCTCGCTTTCATGTCACAGAATTTCGCGGATTTGAGAAGTTTTGCGAAGGTCGCCCTTTTTGGGAAATGCCGGGAATTACAGCCCGTGTGTGTGGAATTTGCCCAGTTAGTCACTTGTTAGCCTCCGCTAAAGCCGGGGATAACATTTTAACAGTCAAAATCCCCCCCGCTGCCGAAAAGCTGCGGCGGTTAATGAATTTAGCTCAGATTATCCAGTCCCACGCTTTGAGTTTCTTTCACCTAAGCGCCCCAGATTTGTTGTTGGGAATGGATGGCGATCGCCCAGACCGGAATATATTTGGTTTAATTGCAGCAGAACCAGAATTAGCCAGGGGGGGAATTCGTCTCCGTCAATTTGGACAAGAAATCATAGCTCAGTTAGGAGGACAGAAAATACACCCATCATGGGCCGTTCCCGGTGGAGTGCGCGATGCTCTCCGACCAGAGGGACGCACCCACATTTACAACCGCATCCCCGAAGCACGCAGTACAATTTTAGAGGCTCTCGGTAGGTTCAAAGGAATATTAACAGACTACCAACAAGAAATCCAAACCTTTGGCAACTTCCCCACCTTATTTATGGGTTTAGTTACCTCCGCTGGTCTGTGGGAACACTACGACGGACATATCCGGTTTGTGGATAGTGGCGGGAATATCATCGCCGACCAACTAGACCCCAGCAACTATCAACAATTTATTGGGGAAGCAGTACAACCAGACTCTTATTTAAAATCTCCCTACTATCGCCCCCTAGGTTACCCCGACCAAAGAGACCACTGTCACTTAAATAGTGGTATCTATAGAGTCGGGCCCTTAGCCCGGTTAAATATCTGTAGTCACATTGGTACACCCTTAGCCGATGCAGAATTAAGGGAGTTTAGAGACAGAACTAAAAATACCCCCAACTCATCATTTTTCTATCACTACGCCCGCTTAATTGAAATCCTAGCAGCAATTGAACACATAGAAAAACTACTAGATGACCCCGACCTACTTTCAACCCGACTGCGCGCCCATGGGGGTGTGAATCAATTAACAGCTGTAGGAGTCAGTGAAGCTCCCAGGGGAACCCTATTTCATGAATATCAAGTTGATGAAAACGGTTTACTCCAAAGAGTGAATTTATTAATTGCTACAGGTCAAAATAACTTAGCTATGAATCGCACAGTCGCCCAAATTGCGCGCCACTTTGTCAACGGCGAGGAAATCTCCCCCGGTATGTTAAACCGCGTAGAGGCGGGAATTAGAGCCTTTGACCCTTGTTTAAGTTGCTCAACCCATGCAGTGGGGCAAATGCCCTTACACCTGCAAATAATAGCACCAGATGGGACAATTGTCAACCAGGTTTGGCGTACCCAGTAGTCAAACAAATGTACTTTTGGCTGTTGACCGTGGTCGGTGAGCGGAGTCGAACCGTGGTCGGTGAGCGGAGTCGAACGATTGGAAAGTCAAACAATAGTGTATTAACCATTGTTTGACCCTCCGCTTGTAAACAACAAAAAAAGATTATATCTCTTTAGCTATCACTTCCGCGATCGCAGCGCGGACTTTATCTTGCCACCCAGGGATTTTAATATCAGAATTTGATTTTTACCTTCCACCCTAACGTACACTAGCCGCTCTACCACCGCAGCGACTGCCATCAGATGCTCTATCACCGGGAGTATTACAAGATCCGGATACATTGCCTCCACACGAGGTAATTAAACCTGCTACACTAATGACTAAGAGAATAAACGCAATATTTTTTATTTCAAGACAACCTATATTAAGGTATTAAGGAAATTTGCATCAGTAATTCTAAGTATACAAGATTTGGTCATAATACTTAATGTTTTTTTAAATTAGCTTGATGTCACACCATCAAAGTATTTTCTTATTCAACACTAATATTATATTAAGTTAGCTGGTAGAGTTTAGGATAACACTTAATCTATGAAAAAAAACAAGTTTTTACTCCACATACCAATACTAGACACTTATTTGATTTCAGAAAATACACGACCTCTATTGTTTAGTATTGTTGTAGTTACTATTGTTGCCGAATCAATTGGTATTTCATTTGAGCAAATTAAATTCTTCTTAATACAAGATAATTTACCCTTTGATATTTTTATTTATATTCACTTTCTTAAATTACCGGAGTTCATTGTTTTAGCTTTACCAATCTCCGGTATGATGGCAAGAATTTTTACATACCAAAAGCTATCTAATAACAGTGAAATTATTGCAATACGAAGCTGTGGTTCAAGCTTATATAGACTAATCGTTCCATCTATAATCATTGGTTTATGTCTAACTGTTATACTTTTTGTAATTAATCAAATTATTGTTCCACCGGCAAATTATAATGCTGCTATTTTGTTAGAAACTTCCTTGGGTTTTGATAGACGCAACTTTATAAAATCAGATGCTTTTTATAAACAATTTTTTCCTGGTAAGCTTGAATTAAAAACCAAAAATGAAAATAATTATTTAAAATACCTCTTGTATACGGAAAAAATAAAAGATAGCAGAATGGAAAAACCTATATTATTAATTAGACGTGAGGATAAATTGAAGGTAATTATTAATTCTGATATGGCAGAATGCAATCAAAATAAAGGATACTGCTATTTTGATTATGGAACTAGAACTTTAATTAATCCAGATGGATATTATCATAGTAGTACAAAGTTTGAAAACTTGTATTTATATCTACCTAATTTATATTTACAGTTACATATAGATAAAGAAGGTCTTGACAATAGAGAATTGAATCTTTTTCAAGCTTATCAAAGATTATCTATTATTCGTATAGCCGGCGACCGCAAAAATTTTCTTAAATTACAGGTTCACATCTACAAAAACTTTACTCTTGCAATTTCCTGTACTATATTTACTTTTTTAGGTGCAAGCATTGGCATTAATTTACAACCGAGAGTAAAATATAATAGCTTTGCTTTAACTTTAGCAATTATTTTAACATATGATGCTATACAAATGATTATAAATGTTTTAATCGTATCAGGAAATATACCAATACATTGGATATGGTCACCAAATATAATTGGTATATGTATCAGCAATTATATATTAATCAAAAAAGATTTCTTATATTAACGCAGCTTATATTAACCAAGACAACCACAATTCAAGGGTATTTCATTCCAAAAACTTGTTTGAGTGTGTCTAATCCAAAGGAACATAATCTTTGAGCTTATGCCATGCTTTAATCTACCCATCAGACCCCTGAACAGGTTGACTTGGGCTGTTAAGTTATTACCGGAAATATAGAGGAAGGACTACTGTCCGCCCCAACAACAGAAAAGGTTAATAAAATTATATCTTCTCCTGGGCATCGAGGTTAGCGATCGCCGCCCGGACTTTATCCTACCACTCAGGAATTTTAATAAGCTGTTCTTTCATGGCCATCGGGCAGTAGCTGCAAGATCCCCGACTTCTGACATAATTAAGTATAGCTATGTATAATTTCTCCAGAAATCAGGTATCTGTGGGGGGATACAAGAGGCGATGTTAAATGCGATAGCGAAGCGCTACTGTAAGCAGATCGCCACCAAAGAAAGCGTTACAAAGCCATAAAAAATAAACCTTTGCGTACCTTTGCGTACCTTTGCGCCCCTTTGCGTTTAACAACAGATATTGTTTTTTTGTCTGTTCCCTGCTCCCCAAGATAAAAATTACCCGTTAAAAACCTATCAAACAAACTCTTAGTTATATGACAGCAAGTAAGATTGTTATTATTGGTTACGGTAACCAGTTACGCAGTGATGACGGTGTAGGGATATGGGTAGCCCAGGCTTTACAATCAATGGAGTTAGAGCAGGTAAAAACTATAGCGGTTCACCAACTCACCCCAGAACTAGCGGATATTTTAGCTAATGTCGATTTAGCAATTTTTATTGATGCTTGTTTGACCACCCACAGCACTCAAGTGGAACTAGAATTAATTACACCCAACTCCGACCACATCATCACCACACACACCGGTAACCCTCCCGCTCTTCTGACTTTTACCCAGGCGGTTTATGGTTGTTCCCCCCGGTCTTGGTGGGTAAAAATTCCTGCAGTTAATGTTGATTTCGGCCATAAATTCTCAGCTGTCGCTCAAGCTGGATGTGCGATCGCATTAGCAAAAATTTCTACCCTTCTCAATTTCACACCCTCAACCACCAAGAGTACCGATTGATTTACCTATGCAAAATTCACTACCCAGAACCAGTTCAAGGCTTCACCCCACGGAAAAGCAAAACCCCCTAGATGCTATTTTTAAACCCAAGACTGTAGCAGTAATTGGCGCGAGTGAAAAAAAACAGAGTGTAGGACGTACCCTACTCTGGAACTTGATTAGTAACCCCTTTGGTGGTACTGTTTTTCCCATTAACCCCAAACATCATAGTATTTTGGGGATTAAAGCTTACCCTACTGTCTTTGATGTACCTGAACCCATAGACTTGGCTGTAATTGCTACCCCGTCCCCCACAGTTCCCGGTATCATCAAGCAATGTGTAGCAGCGGGGGTTAAGGGTGCAATTATCCTCAGCGCCGGTTTTAAGGAAATTGGCACCCAGGGAGTAATTTTAGAACAGGAGATTAGAGCACTTAGCCAAGGTAAAATCCCCATTATTGGCCCTAACTGTCTAGGTGTCATGGCTCCCCTGACTGGTTTAAATGCTACCTTTGCTAGTAAAATCGCCCGTGGGGGAAATGTGGGCTTTATTAGTCAAAGCGGCGCTCTGTGTACTGCTATTTTAGATTGGAGTTTCCGGGAAAATGTCGGCTTTAGCGCCTTCGTTTCCCTAGGGTCTATGGTGGATATAGGTTGGGGAGATTTAATAGATTATCTCGGAGATGACCCGGAGACTAAAAGTATTATTATTTATATGGAGTCCATTGGGGATGCTGCTTCCTTCCTCTGTGCGGCTCGGAAAGTGGCTCTAACTAAGCCCATTATTGTGATTAAGTCCGGGCGAACAGCGGCCGCAGCCCAAGCTGCTGCTTCCCACACCGGTGCTATGGCTGGGAGTGATGAGGTGCTAGATGCAGCTTTTCGCCGTTGTGGGGTCTTGCGTGTGAATAGTATTTCTGACCTATTTAATATGGCGGAACTGTTAGCAAAACAACCGCGCCCTTGTGGACCAAGGCTGACAATTTTAACTAATGCAGGGGGTCCGGGGGTATTAGCTACAGATGCTTTAATTGCAGCGGGGGGAGAGATTGCCCCCATACCCAGGGAGACTCAAGCAGAGTTACAAAAAATACTACCGCCCCATAGTTCTTTGGGTAATCCTATTGATATCCTGGGGGATGCAGACCCACAGCGGTACTCCCAAGCCTTACAAGTGGCTTTAAATACCCCACAGAGCGACGGGTTATTAGTCATCCTCACCCCCCAAGCGATGACAGACCCGACTCAAACAGCCCAGATGTTGGCGGATTGTGTCCAGGAGTTCCAGGAAACATCTGTGGTCGGTGAGCGGAGTCGAACCGTAAAAACTAAACCGGTTCCCATCCTGGCTAGTTGGATGGGGGGAGGGGAGGTAGCAGAAGGACAAATGATTTTAAATAAACACCATATTCCTACTTACCCCTATCCTGATACTGCCGCTCGGATGTTTTGTTATATGTGGCAATCGAGTTACAATTTACGTGGTATCTATGAAACCCCGGTAGTGTCTGATTCTTCCACGGGAAGCCCAGACTATAAAACTGTAGAAGCAACTATTGCAGCTGCTAGAACAGCCCAACGCCAGATTTTAACGGAGTTGGAGTCAAAGCAGATTTTGCAGTCCTATGGTATTAATATAGTGCCCACAGAGGTGGCTTACAGTCCAGCAGCGGCGGTTAAATGCGCCGAAACTATTGGTTATCCCGTGGTGTTAAAGTTATTTTCCCACACTATTACCCATAAAACTGATGTGGGAGGTGTGCAGTTAAACCTAATGGACTCTACAGCTGTAACTCAGGCTTATAATTTAATTCGTCAGCAAGTGGAGGAGAAAGATTTTTTAGGGGTGACTGTGCAACCGATGGTAAAAACCACTGGTTATGAGTTAATTGTTGGTAGCAGTGTGGATGCTCAGTTTGGACCGGTTTTACTGTTTGGTACTGGGGGTCAATTAGCTGAGGTGTTTAAGGATTACGCGATCGCCCTCCCTCCTTTAAATACTACCTTGGCGCGGCGGATGATAGAACAAACACAAATTTATCAAGCACTTACAGGGGTGCGGGGGCGCAAAAGTATTGACATAGCGGCTCTGGAAAAACTCATGGTAGTATTTAGTCGTCTGGTTGTGGAACAACCCAGAATCAAAGAAATTGACATTAACCCTTTATTAGCTTCTTCTGAGAAGTTAATCGCCCTGGATGCGCGGATTATTCTCCATGACCCGGAAATCCCAGACCAGGAGTTACCCAACCCCCCCCTACTCACAGGGGTAGGTTTTTAATATTAACTGTGAAGGCAGGACCACCGAAGACAAGGAGGGAAAGTAGACAAGGAAGATTTTCTACAAAAAATGGTCTGTTGAGCGTCAGTTTTTGTTACCAATTGTACATTATTTGTAGGGTTTTCCTCCCTTGTCCACTGTCCTTCCTTGTCCCCCAAGTCTTGCCCTCACGACAATGTAAAATACCTACCCTTGTGAGCCCCCCCCTAACCCTAGAGATTCTAGAGAATTTGCGCTAAAAACTTTCGCGTCCGGGCTTCTTTGGGGTTGGTGAAAAAATCATCCGGTGTAGCTGACTCAATCAGGGAACCACTATCCATGAGAATTACTCGGTCAGCAACTTCACGAGCAAATCCGACTTCGTGGGTAACTACTACCATCGTCATCCCATCCCTAGCCAGGCTCCGCATGACATCTAATACTTCTCTGACCATCTCTGGATCTAATGCAGAGGTGGGTTCGTCAAAGAGCATAATTTTAGGTTTCATCGCTAAAGCACGGGCGATCGCCACCCGTTGTTGCTGTCCACCAGATAATTGTCCGGGATATTTCTGCGCTTGTGCTAAAATACCAACTCTTTCTAGGAGTTGCATGGCTAATTCTTCAGCTTTTGGCTTTGTCAACCGCCGCACCCAAATGGGAGCTAAAGAAATATTTTGCAGTACTGTTAAATGGGGAAATAAATTAAACTGCTGAAAGACCATCCCGACTTCTCGCCGAATCATTTCAATATTTTGCAAGTCATGGCTAAGGGTAATACCGTCAATGATGATTTTTCCCTGTTGGTATGTTTCTAAGGCGTTAAATGTGCGGATAAAGGTTGACTTACCAGAACCAGAAGGCCCCATCAAAACTACCACTTCTCCACGATTGACATTTAAACTCACGCCCTGGAGAGCATGAAATTTACCGTACCATTTGTGAACATCTTCAGCAACAATTATTGGTTGTAACTCTGACATAGGCTCTAAATTGCGAATCATTAGTAATATTGGTCTATTGACTAATATTTAATTGTCTTTCTAATCGTCTAGAGGCTAAGGACATCAAGTAACAAAATATCCAGTAAATTAATCCAATAAATAAATAAACTTCTGCATAGCGTCCCAGAAATTGGGGCTGCGCCAAAATCGAACGGGAAATACCCGTGAGTTCTACCAATCCCACCAGAGATAATAGGGAAGTGTCTTTAAATAAGCCAATAAACTGACCAACTATTGCTGGAATCACCGCCCGTAAAGCTTGGGGGAGAATAATTAAAATTACTACTAAAGGTGTATTCAGTCCTAATGCTTTTGCTGCTTCGATTTGTCCCATTGGGATCGCTTGCAGTCCGCCACGCACGTTTTCTGCCATGTAAGCAGCACTAAATAATACTAGTCCCGCAACTCCTCGCAATAACCGATCTAAACGCAAATCTGTCGGCAGAAATAATGGCAACATGACTTGGGCTAAGAACAAAATTCCAATTAGCGGTAGTCCTCTCACAATTTCAATGTAGCAGATGCAAAACCAACGCACTACAGGCAAATAACTGGTGCGTCCTAATGCTAGTAAAACACCAATGGGAAAGGAAAGTATTATACTAACCACTGCCATGAGTAATGTTAGTAATAAACCGTTCCAAAGGTTGGTAGATACCGGTTGTAAGCCAAATCCACCGCCAATTAGCCACAGAATTACGGGGAAGGACAACAACCATATTAGAGAAAGCCAAGGTGCTATTAGTTGATGAAATTTACCTCCTAACCAAAAACCTGTAAGGAGCAAAACTGCAATCAACAGCAACCACAGGCGGGATGTCAAATCCCAGGGGAAAATCAGGCACAAGAATCCGGTAATCAAGGCATATGCAGCTTGGCCCTTTGTCAACTGTTGTTTACTAAAGAATACACCCACTGTGATCGCACTGAATGTGGAAGCGATCGCCAGGACAATCCAAACTCGCCAGTATAAGGCTTGAGGAAATCTACCAACTAAAAATAAACGTAAATTCACCCAAATCACTGCCCATTGTGCTTGAGTAATTGCCCAATTCAGTAATCCCCATACGGTCCAAAACAACAGTAATAAGCAGATAACAGTTAATAAGCTGTTATACCAGCTACTAAAGAGGTTTTTACGTAACCAAGTCAATTTAGTCATTAGTTATAGCACTACGCATACACGTTAGGACATCATAATTGTGGTTTTAAGGCAACAGGGAATGGGGAACAGGGAATGGGGAAATGTCCTAACACTTGTGGTTACTGCTATAGTGGTCATTGGTCATTGGTCATTGCTTCCTACCCCCTGCACTCTGCTTATTTGATCTGCACTTGGCGGTTGAATAAGTTCATTGTGAGGGAAATAGTTAAACTCAGGGTGAGATATGTCAATATCAGTAGCAACATTACTTCTACGGCTCTCCCGGTTTGGTTAAAGGTGGTAGAGGCGACAAAATAAAGATCGGGGTAGCCGATGGCGATCGCTAAACTGGAATTTTTAGTTAAGTTTAAATACTGACTGGTCAGTGGCGGAAGAATTACTCGCAAGGCTTGGGGAAATATGACCAGACGCATAATTAATAATGGTGGAAGTCCTAGCGATCGCGCTGCTTCCCATTGCCCTTTTGGTACTGATTGAATACCGCCGCGAACGATTTCGGCAATAAACGCACCAGTGAAAAACACCAAACCCAGCAATAAAGCTGAAAACTCTGGAGATAAAGTAAACCAAGGCAGTTCTAATCCATCTTGGCTGAGTCCCAAAAATCCCCAGAGGGAAATTTTCTCCTCTCTTGTGGGAAAACCTAAAAATACGGCAAAGTACCAAAATAATAATTGCAGCAGTAAAGGTGTATTACGAAAAATTTCTACGTAAATACTCGTAATCTTTCGCAATAGCCAGTTATCAGAAAAACTCGCTATCCCGGCACTAATCCCTACAATGGTCGTGAAGAAAATACCTAAAATCGCCACCCGCAATGAGTTCACTAATCCTACCCACAAAGCGTAAGTGTAGGTATCAGTTGGTTGGTAATTCAGTAGGCTTTCACCAATCCCAAAAGAGGCTTGCTGCTGGAGAAAATCAAATCCTAACTGAATGCCTAACTGCTGCAAATTGCGGTGGAGATTACCCCACAGAATCATCACTATAACTGCTGCTAACAATACAGCCATCAGTTGTGCTACAATATTCCAAAACCGATAATCTCGCCATATAGGTGGTTTGGGATTAGCCATGAGTGATTTTCCCCTTTACCGAAACGGCGGCGAATAGAGTAATCCGCCCTTTGTCCATAGTTGATTTTGACTGCGAGGGAGATTCAGGTTAGTATTTGGTCCCAGATTGCGATCGTAAATTTCGGCATAGTTCCCGACCTGTTTGACTATCCTGGCGGCGAAGTCGTTTGTTAAACCGAGTCCTTCTCCCAGGTTGCCTTCTGTGCCTAAAAAGCGTTTAATATCTGGGTCGTTACTAGTAGCCAATTGTTCCACATTTTGCGAATTAATCCCCAACTCTTCGGCTTTAATCAGGGAATAAACTACCCAGGTCACTGCACTAGCTAATACAGAGTCACCTTTAGCAACGGCTGGTGCTAGGGGTTCTGAGGAAATTATTTCATCCAGAAGGACGTTATCTTCTGGATTGGGTAGAGTGGTTCGCCGAGAGACTAAGGCAGAACGATCAGCTGTAATCCCATCACAACGCTTTTCAGCATAAGTGGCAAAAGTCACATTAATATCTTCAAAGACGATGGGCTTGTAGGTGATGTTTCGTTTCCGCATTTGGTCTGCTAAATTTTGCTCCGTAGTGGTTCCATTTTGAACACAGATGGTTTTGTCTTTCATATCTGTCAAGGAATTAATTCCACTATTTTTGCGAACCATGATGGCTTGACCATCGTAAAAGACAACGGGGGCAAATTCTAGACCGATGGAAGTAGCGCGACTGAGAGTCCAGGTGGTGTTACGGCTGAGAACGTCTACTTCCCCTGTCTGGACTGCGGTAAATCGCTCTTGGGCGCTCAGATTGCGAAATTCTACTGCATCTGGGTTGTCAAATAAAGCAGATGCGATCGCTCGGCAGATATCCACGTCGATACCACTATACTTACCGTCAGTTTCCACAAAGCTAAACCCTGGGATTTGTCCACTGACACCACAAATTAGCTGACCACGACTTTTGATGCTATCCCAACGATTACGAGTTGTTTGTGTTCCGGGATTGTTGGCTGTGTTTGTTGTTCCTTCTGGGTTGTTACAAGCGGTAATAGCAAATATTAGGGGAGCGATCGCTAGAATTAACGCTGATGTTCTCATAAATTTCATGAATGCTGCACCTGATATATTGTATTAGTGACTACAATATTTTTATTGTAAATAAGTAGCTATTGGCAATATAAGACTTTTTGAGTACCTGTGCTAAATATTCCTGGAATCTCAAATATTAATGTAGTCACTAAAAAATATTTCAAGGATGTTGCGTTTAAATGCTCACCATTGCATCCCCAGGCTATAAAGCCTTGGGGAATTAGGCGAGTTTAGTTAGAGATTAAACTGAATTACATTATCCAGCGGTTGTAAGAACTTGTTATTCACAACTTCCTGATACATCTTCAGGTCTGTTTCCCAGTTATCGATGATTTGAGCTAAAGCTGTTAAACCCTGTTTTTCGTCTTCTTGGTTGATGGGGTGTAAGCAATTAGCGGTAAATAATACGACCTTTTTTGAGGTTTGCTCTGCTAATTGCAGGAGTGCTTCGTTAATGTCTAGATTCATTTGTACCCCTGGTTGATTGTACATAAACCTCAGAGACGCTTGTACTGGTGTTGTACCGTATTCTAGCCATGGTCCGGAATTTAACAGGGTTCTGTATATATATTCCCGCGTTCCATTTTCTTGGTTATCAAATGGCGCATGACCCCGAAAGGTGATACTTATGCCTTTGTAGTTTACTTGTGGTAAGGTATGAATATATTTATGAGCAATGGCTGCAATTTGTACTACTTGCTTTTGTGCTTGTACAGACAGAGGTTGTGCGAAAATAATCCGATTTAAGTCTGCTATGACTGTAATCCCATTTTGAAAGGTAACCTGGGCTGCACTGTTGGTCAATATTGGCGCTTTGGCTAATTCCCACTCACTGGGTACAATACCACTGTATTTGAGAAAGTCTGGGGTTAAAATGGTGGGGTTGTTTTTCTGCGCGGCGATCGCGATCGCCATTTCCTGTATATTTAACTTTGAATTCATCTGGAGTTGTGATATAATTGTTTACAGTCATGATTCAATGGCTAGTATAACATTTTACCAGAAAAAAATGCTAACTTGCTTTTAGCGTTTCTTCCCAACTGCTCCTTTTTAAAGCAATAGATAACTGTTTTAATCTTTCACTAACCTCTAAATCAGATGTTGTTCCTTGCAAACTCCGGGGAATTTCAGCTAAAAGTAATGGATTTCCTTGTAACCATTCATTCATAGCCACCCCAGTCCAAGTACCTTGTTTATCTCTAAAACTATCAACTAATCCCTTGAGTTCTTGAACACAATAGGACTCAAAACTGGCTGCATCAAAAATTGCCGCACATAAGTATTCTTCAAAGGCATTAATATCACTTTCCACTTCAAAAGTTACGGATTCTTGTGGTACAATTAAATCTCTGAGAACATCTTTTGATGCTGCTACCTCTGTCACCCCTAACACCTTTTGGCGAGTTTCCGGGTTAAAAAGCAAATCAGCACCATACTTTACATATCTTTTCAAAACACTATAACCTGGTTCCAAGCCAGTATAATAGTTATCAACAATTTCAATATCTACTCCCAAACTTTTCACAATTTTATTGCGGGTATCACTGTTAACTGGACCGCGAATTAACACCTCTGCTACTGGACGCGCAAAGCGTAAAAATAACACACTTAAACTATTTTCTAACTTAGATAAAAAATAAGCTTCGGAATTTTCAATTAATCTAGCTTTAACTTGATCACTTCCCCATAATAAAGTGGTCATGTATTCCACTAACTTTAATCCTTCATTCTTTAACTCCAGAGCAAGTTCATGGGCAATTGTTGATAACACCCTGCTAATATCAATATATAAATCATCACGCCAAGCAAAGTTAGCTTTCATCCGGTCAAATTCTGGATTGGAATTAGCCAAAAAAATAGTATCTTTCTTTTGCAATGTTTCCTCCCGCAGTTTCTGCATTTCGCTGTTGACAACTTGCAGATATCTTTGGCGGAATTTTTCTATTTTGGGTAAGGAGTCAGTAGTTAAATTTTCTAATGTGTTTCTAGATACATACTCATCATAATATTGTTGTAAATCAGCTTTAATGCTTAACCATTTTTCATTCCACCATTCTGCAAATAAAACTCGTCGATTATTTTCTGCAAATAATTTTGCTTCCTCAGTATTTTCCGGGTGCTTTTGACCAACTAGATGATAAATTTCTTCAGAGGTGCTAATGATTTTATTCAGAGAAGCTTCGCACCGTTTCTTTAAAATATTCACACGCTCATGATTAATATAATTAAAGATTTTCTCTTTAATAGCTGGGATACCAGTAGCATTGGTTTTGAGACTTTCTGCATCGGTAATCCCAGTTAATCGCTGTAAATCAGATGCAATCTTACTGGGATCACCAATTTCTAATTTAGTCTGTGGTTCTGCTATATTATTTAAAATCAAATATGCACCAGCAGAACCAGAAACAAGACGTTGACTAGGTAAGTTCGCCCGTTTTGACCAGTCTTGAGATGCTTCTTGGATATGGGTTTCTAGTGCTTCAGGACTAGCTATAGAATCAATGCGACTGAGAAACACAAACAGTTTATCAGCAACGGTGACGTTTTTATCCCCTAGTTCTGTAAATTTGATGATTTCTAATTCCTTCTCTCTCAGACTGGTAAAGCGCTGTACCAAAATCACAGCGTCACAGTCTGATAACATTTCCTGTGCTTCATCAACGTGTTTTGCTAAACCTGAATCTAAACCGGGAACATCATAAAAAACAACTCCTTCAGCTTGTGCAAGTTTGTTAGTATAAAGTCTTGCTTCTAACACAGCATGAGCGTATCTTTCATCAGCTACATACTTTTTTAAAAGTTCTTTAATATCTTCTAGTCTGGTAAATGGAAAAGTGCGATCGCGTTTCCTCCTCACTTCCTGTAAAGTTGCTTGATTAGCGTGGATAGTATTCAGGTCTTCCTTTGCGTTGGCTTTTTCTAGTTCCGTGAGTAAGTTGGTAAATTCAGCTTCGGTTTTAGCTTGTACCTCTAGTCTTTGTTCAGACTCATTTGCAACGGAGTAAATTTGTGTAGTTGTAAATGTACATCTTCCTCCCTTTGCTGGGAGTAAGTCGCATTCTAACCAAGCATTGACAAAGGTACTTTTTCCGGCTTTTTCTAACCCCACAACCGCAATCCGGAACTCACGTTTTTGCAGTCTTTCCAACTGACGACGGGTGGGTTCTGCTTCTTGGATCAGAGTTTCTATTAATTTATTAGGAACTTGTGCTTGGGGTAAATTAGCTAAACTCAAAGCGTGTCTTTGAATATTTAAAGCATCGCTCAGACGAGTTTCATAGTAGGAAGATGCTGTTTTCCAATCCATTTTTGTAAATCCTTTAAATCCTGTTAAATCCTTCTAAACCCGACACAGATAAATATTTAATACAAGCTATTTTGCGGATCACCCCTTGACCATGAGCAGGTAGATTACTTTTTAAAGTGTATGAGATTTGCTTCCCGATCATGTCTTGTCCATCAGCAATGTTAATTCTGATGTAAACTTCCCTTTGTTCACTTATATCTATGATCTTCTCGTCGGTTAACTCTAGTTTCTCCTGGACGCTATCAGCTTTTTGTTCATTAGTACATAGAAAGTAGGAAGCATTATCTATAAGGTCTACTACCTCAGCTTTATCAATAGCGTTCTTGTTAGTAAATTTCCCTGCTACTGATGCTGGTACAACCAGACACAAAGATGCATATTCACTCTTTTTTGGGGGAGGAGTAGCGGGTGGGTTACTGTTAGCATTTGA
The DNA here is from genome assembly GCF_028331085.1 of Anabaena sp. CS-542/02. Lineage (NCBI taxonomy): Bacteria > Bacillati > Cyanobacteriota > Cyanophyceae > Nostocales > Nostocaceae > Anabaena > Anabaena sp. CS-542/02. The sequence goes on along the minus strand of NZ_JAQMTM010000038.1, from coordinate 9,663 downwards.
TTTTTGCTTTTTTGCTCCTATAAATATCAGAGCAGCAGCAACCCCTACAATTGCCAAACCTATGAGTATAATAATATGCCAATCTATATTATTTTGACCCTGATTTTGGCTCTCAATTAAGTTATTTACTATAGGATCCGCTCCTATAGATAAATCTTCTTCCAAAGAAGAGTTACCTTTAATTCCCAATTCTTGACAAATTTGATCAGCTTGTGTTCGATCTGAATCAAGGATCAGGTAAATTACCGTAGATAGAACTCCCACTTTCTGACCCTTAATCTGAGGATACACTTGATCATACACTTGTTGATATAGTTCTTTTAATTTTGATGGGTGCATATGATTGTATTTGAATTTATATGCAAAATCAAATTTTCAGGTTCCAACTTTGTCCTAAGCTATCAAAATCTTCAGAGAGTTTTTGAGCTTTTTCTTGCATAGGTACCCAGATATTTCTTTGTTTTTCATAATCTAAAGTAGTTTCTTGGTGTGCTTTATCCAGTCTGGCTTGATAACGGTCAATAATATCATCCTGAATTTGAGATACGGTTTTTTTTAAACAATTAATTTGTGTGATTAACCAAGTGGCGATTTTATTGACTATTTCTGCTTCTTGCTGTTTCAACTGAATAATCCAACTGGTCAGCAAATCTTCTACACTAGGTATTGCCGCATTATCACTAGAACGGGCTTGATATTCAGTTTCATAAAAATTGTTTAGCCATCTCCATAAAGTATACCAGACTCTTTCTTTTTTTTCTACCTTGATTTCTTCTTCCCAAGTTCCTTGATGAATAGGAAAACCAGCTTGAAAGCAGAAATTAAATGTCAATTGGTTAGCGTCAACTTTAATCAGTTGTCCTTCTGGGAATTTGATGGCTATATGGGGGGCCTGATTATTGGCATTTTCTTCAATATAAGCCAAATGACAACGGAATAATTCAGAAACTGAATTGTAAATTTTCTCTACCACCTGTTGGGAAACTTGCTTTAATACATCTTGCAAAATAAGCGTTAAATGTATAGCTAGTTCATTGAGTTCCTCATTCATCTGTTTGAGTTCTTTTTTCTGTGCTTCTGTCCTCGCTTCCATCTTTTTCCCTTCTTTAGCTAGGGAACCTGTATAACCCAAGTTAATTAAACGCTGTAAATTTTTTGAGAGTAAATTCACGCTTAATAGATTGGCTCGTTTCAATTTGGGAGTGTCTAAATCTACCTTTCCGGTTTCTAAAGACCTTGCAACTGCTTCTAATACTTGGTTAATTACCTTGTTCAATTCCGGGAAGCATCCGTATATGGGGAATAATTTCTCTCCTAATTGATTATAAGGTGCATGTGCTTGGAGTTCCCCAATTACCTTTCTAATATGATTAACTAGGTCTTCTGTTGATTCCCCTGCTAAAACCTGTTTAACTTTTAGTTCTAGGTCTTCGCAGAGTTTTTTTAGCTGTCCATCACTTTCTTCAAGTAATGACTGTAGCGCTGACCTGGTTTGTGATATTTTGTCGCACTCTTGTTGATATTGTTCCTCAGAACTATTAACAATAACGGTTGTTGTTTGTAAAGACCACTCTCTCACAGCATTTCCAGCAGCTATATTAAACCGTTCTATGATTTGAGGTATGACTAACTGGGGGAAATGTTGATTAATATGTTTTCTTAAGTTATCGTGAAATTCCTGTCCATAGGATTTTTGCCATAATGCTTGCGCTACTCTGTTTTTGTCGTGAACAGACCATTTTTGAGTGTTGCGGGGCAAATCTTCTAATATATCTTCAATTAATACACTAAAATAGTTATCCGCCTTTCTACACGCTTCAGCGCTGTAAATAGTATCAAAACTTTGCATTTGCAGCGATAACAAGGCGGGCCATGTACTTAATTTGACTACTTCTAAATTTTCGATTTCCTCTGAATATTCCCTTAGCTGCTGGGTTAACTCCTTTTTAATATTAGCTATGGTGCTTTCACAAAACCGATTTTCTGTTTCTGGCCAGTTTTTATCAGCGCGGAAAACATCAATTCGATTCAAAGTAAATAGCATTCTCGCGGGAGAACCGCCTAAATCTTTGACCTGCTGTACTACTTCTTGTAGTAAACTATGTACTTTTTGGGAATCTGTCTCTGCGCTGTTATAGGTGACTATACACAGAGCCTCGCGACACTGTTTAATCACATTAGCGTTACCCTGATCACCCACGTAAGCTAAACCGGGTAAATCCAGAATTCTCACGGTGGTACCTTGTGGTAGTTCCCATTGGGAATCGTTTAAAAGTCTAATGGGGTAAAAAATTTTAGATTGTGGACAAGCTAAGTTGGGTTGTGTTTCTCGGTTTTCGATATAAGTGATCATCGCCTGGTAGAGACGCTGATAAATTTTATCTTCAGTAATACCCTTCCATTCTCCACACTCCCACAATGCGCCTGGGGTTTCATAGATGACTAAAGACTTTTGGGAATTGTATTCAATAGTCACAGTACCAGCACTCATTTCACTCACGGCTACTGGTACAATTTCCGCTCCGCAGAGTAAATTAACTAAGGTGCTTTTACCGCTGCTGGTGGTTCCTGTGGTAGCTAGGGTAAGAGTGGGATAACGCAGTTCATTCACCAGTTGATTTAAGGCTGTTTCCAGGTTATGGGACAGTTTTTCTATTTCCGGTAGATATGTATCTGGTAAGTGCTGGCAGATTTCTATGTGAAAATTCTGCCAGCATTGAGCCAGTAGTTTGGCTTTAAGTTCAATAGCTTCAAATACCTCGTAGACTTGATTATTCATATTCTTTTGTATTTATTTGTACAATTGCTGTACTTTCTTAGTTTAGCTTATTGGTAGCGTCAATCTCCATATGCTCAAAATTTCATCATTTCTTCATACAATTAATGATTTTTGGGGGTTGATGTATAAGCTTTTACTACAACCCCCGATGTTAGGGGTGGGGAGTGTCAATCAAGCCTTTTGCTGTTGATACATCTGCTTAAATACAGCTTGTTGTACTTTATGATCTACAATTGGGGCGGGATAACCACAGGCTTGTAATTCTAAAGGTGGAATTTTGCCTGTGACTAAATATTCTGAGTCCACCGACCGGAGTTCTGATACCCATTGGCGAATATATTCTCCTTCCCCATCAAATTTTTGGGCTTGACTGGCTGGGTTAAAAATTCTTAAAGGCTTGGGATCCATACCACTAGAGGCGCTCCATTGCCATCCGCCATTATTTGCAGATAAATCACCGTCGATGAGTTTCTGCATAAAGTATTTTTCTCCCCATTGGGGATTGATAATTAAATCTTTGGTTAAAAAACTGGCGACAATCATCCGACACCGGTTATGCATCCAGCCAGTTTGATTTAATTGCCGCATGGCTGCATCTACAATGGGATAGCCGGTTTTACCTTCACACCAAGCCTGAAAATGTTCTTGGTTATTCCGCCAGGGAAAGTGTTTGAAGGTGTCGCGGTAAGCACCTGAAGCTAATTCGGGGAAGTTATATATGGCGTGTTGATAAAATTCCCGCCAGGCTAATTCCTGTTGCCATGTGCGGATACTATTTTCTGCTTCTTCGCTGTGGCTATGTTCTGCCGCTTCTAAGGTGGCTTGCCACACTGTACGAATGCCAATAGCTCCAAGTTTCAAAGCCGCACTCAGTGTAGATGTGCCATCAATTCCCGGAAAGTTACGCTGTTCTTGGTATTTTGTGATATGATAATTAGTAAATTCCTCTAACTGTGCCTGTGCGGGGGCTTCTCCTGGTTGAATAATTAATTCTTCCTCCCAAATATATCCTAGGTCTTGGGCTGAGGGTAATTCAATTACCCCTACTTGTTTGGCAGTTTCTGCCTCAGTCTCTGTTAATCCTAGGGCATTTTCTAGGGTTGCTACTGGCTGCGCCTTGGGTCTGCTACTCCAATTTTTCCAAAAAGGAGTATAAACACTGTAAGGAGTTTTCGCACCTGTACGAATGTCTTCCGGTGGGTGTAGCAATTGGTCCCAAGTTTGCTGACATTCAATACCTTGTTCTTTGAGCGCCGCCATCACCTCCCTATCCCGTGTTTGGGAATAAGGCTCTACGTCGGAGTTCCAAAATACCGCTTTGGCTTTTAAAGCCACTGCTAAGGCTGGTATGGCCTGGATGGGGTTGTTATGAACTATTAATAATTGGCTACCTACTTGAGTATATCTCTGTTGCAGTGCTTGTAAACAGCCAATCATGTATGTTACTCTGGCTGGGGCAATATCGTCTCGTTCCAGAATCTGGGGGTCAAGGCAAAATACCCCTACTATTTTGGCGCTCCGCTCCCTAGCCGCTGCTAGTCCTGTATTATCGGAAATACGTAAATCACGACGATGCCAAAACAAAATTAACTCAGACATTGCACACCAATAATACAGCAACGGACGGGTACTTGAACAACTATTATATAGTTGGCATTTGACTTGTGATTTTTTCTGTGCTAGAATGCTATTAAAGTATTATAGGGTACGATTACTCAATCGTTCCACGAGTTGATGGGCGTGAGAGGCGATCGCCTGCCAATTGCCAGATTTTACCAGTTGTTCTGGGAATAATTGACCGCTCAAACCCACAGCGATCGCCCCGGCTTGGATGAAATCCTCTGCATTGTCTGGAGTGACTCCCCCAGTGGGAATTAAGGGAATATGACCGAGTGGCCCTTGTAAACTTTTAATGTAGTTGACCCCGCCCACAGCTTGCACGGGAAACACCTTGACACAGCTAGCTCCCTGAGTCCAAGCGGTGACTATTTCTGTGGGGGTCAAAGCACCAGGAATAATGGGGACATCTTTGGCTAGTGCGGCTTGAATCATCGCCACATCAACATGGGGAGTAAACAGAAATTGCGCCCCACAGGCGATCGCCTCTTGCAGTTGCTGGACATTGAACAGGGTACCGGTACCAATTACACAGTTTGGTAATTCTGCCCGTAATTGACTAATTAATTCCCCGGGGCGATGGCTATTCCAGGTAATTTCAATTAACTGCATTCCCCCAGAGGCGACCGCCATAGCCATTTTTCCAGCTAATTGCATATCTGAGGCGCGGATAACGGCGATCGCCCGGTGTTTTTGCAGATGTGATAACCAAACTTGATCAGACATGGATGTGATTTTACAACTGATTCTTAAATAGGGTTGGTAACAGAAAGTCTTTTCGTGGGGGTAGGGAACAGGGAACAGGGAACAGGGAACGGGGAACACACCGAACAGTTTCAGCTATCTGTCATCCCCAAATTTTCTGATTTATTTAACCCAAAATGTACACTTTTGATGGTAAACCCTTCAAAAACCCTGAACCTATTTTCTTGTTTAGCCACCTCAAAGCTTTGATTTATATAGGTTTTACACTTATTCAGCAGAGCAACTAAATACCTCTTCCTAGAGGAACAAGCATATATCTAGTATCATCCACCCTGAGCCAGATGGAATCAGCAGTGAAGACATTTAAGCTGAACTTAGTTACAGCCTAAATCTACCAAGTGTAAAACCCTATCCCTGGGGTGGTGAGCCGGAATTTTCAAAGATTAATTCCTATGCTTGATGCAACTATCACCAACATAGTCGATGGGGTGCGTGGGTACGCCCACCCCTCAAGCGGCGCTACTCAAGACTACGACCCATTGCTGACCTGGGAAATGGGAGACCCACCCGAAGCTTTTCCCTCTGGTCTTTAGAAAACCGTTTTTTCCCCTGTGCTCACATCCCCAATCCGTGCTGTGACTCACTCACTCATGTAATTAATTGGAGCTAAAAATTATGGTATTAAGTCGCTGGGAACCTTTTAGAGAAATAGAAACCATGCAACGCCAGATGAATCGTCTCCTTGATCAAATTGCCGGACCCAGTGAAACTGGGGATATATTGAGCGATCGCTTAACATTTGTACCCCCAGCAGAAATTGACGAAACCCCGGAGCAAGTCACCCTGCGGATGGAAATTCCCGGTATTTCACCCCAGGACTTAGATGTTAAAGTCGCAGCAGATACAGTTTCCGTCACCGGTGAGCGTAAATCTGAAATCAAAGAAGAAAAAACAGGGATGCGTCGTTCAGAATTTCGCTATGGCAGATTTCAAAGGATAATACCCCTACCATCTCGTATTCAGAACGATCAAGTACAAGCAGATTTTAGAAATGGTGTTTTATGTCTCACTATGCCTAAAGCCGAAGAAGAAAAGAGAAGAGTAGTTACCATTAGCTTACCAGGACAAGACCAGAAAGGGCTAACCGGCAGTTAACTCTCCATTTTTTTTGTGAACCAAGGGGCGATGCTCCCTCAACAGCAGTATTAAATTAATCTATCGCCCCCTTACCTATCAAACCATGTAGAAACCTACGCAGATTTACTCATCAGTTGCGATGATAACTGTGGAGGGGAATATTCAGGAACCACCACTTTCAGCAGAGATAAGAGAGTATCTCTGTCTTCTGTTTGGGCTGCTAAGAATAGCTGATGCAGATATGGCTCTAGCTTTGTCCAAGGTATCATTGCTTCCTGGGCGGCATAAATTTTTGGATGTATAGTTTTTCTAATATTGTCTTCTTGAATCAAGAGCTCTTCATAGAGCTTTTCCCCTGGACGCAACCCTGTGATCTTAATCTCAATATCCTTCCCTAAAACTAGACCACTGAGTTTCACCATTTGCACCGCCAGATCGTAAATTTTCACCGGTTCCCCCATATCCAAGAGGAAAACCTCCCCCCCATCCCCCAGAGCGCCCGCTTGAATTACCAGGCGAGCTGCTTCGGGAATGGACATAAAATAGCGAGTAATTTCGGGATGGGTAATAGTAATCGGTTGTCGCTGTAAAATCTGTTGCTGAAATCGGGGTACTACTGAACCGGTACTATTTAACACATTACCAAACCGCACCATAATCAAACGAGTGTAAGTGTCCGGCTGTTTTGATAAAGCTTGCAAAATCAACTCAGCCACTCGTTTGGTTGTCCCCATCACACTGGTGGGACGTACAGCCTTATCGGTAGAAATTAAAACAAAAGTCTCAACTTTACACTCATTGGCGGTGCGGGTAGCTACTAGTGTACCGTAAATATTGTTAATCACCCCTTGGGCTGGGTTCTTTTCCACTAAAGGAACGTGTTTGTAAGCCGCAGCATGATATAAAGTATCAACATCATATTCTGTAATTACCTGTTTGAGACGTTCGGCATCAGTTACTGAGCCTATACAAGCAGAACAAGACAAATTAGGGTAGGTTTCTCGTAACTCTATCTCAATGCTATATAGTGCAAATTCATTTAATTCATATAGAACCAGGTGGCGGGGTTGTTGTTGAGCAATTTGGCGACAGAGTTCTGAGCCAATAGAACCACCCGCACCCGTGACTAAAACAGATTTATTTGTGATGTTGACTCGCAGTAACTTGGGATCTGGTAGAACTTCCTCACGTCCTAAAATATCGCCTATATTAATTTGACGCACGTGAGCAATGGAGACTTTACCAGATATGATTTCTGCTAGGGTGGGTACTGTTTTGACTTCTAAATCTAGCGCTTTGAGTTCCGCAACAATTTTTTGCTTTCTTTTGGGGGTAGCTGATGGAATTGCTAAGAGTACTAGCTGCACCTGGTACTTATTAATTAGATATTCCAACTTCTCAGGGCTATAAACCTGAATGCCATTAATCGCATGTTTCCATAGTTGTGAATTGTCGTCCACAAAGGCTATAATCTCAAAGTTGTTATCCTGAGCAAGTGCTTGGGATAGTTGAAATCCAGCTTGTCCCGCTCCATAGATAATTACTGGTTCCAGGAGTTGCTTGCTATCTGCTACATTGCCATTGAGTTGAGAGTGCTGTTTTAATCTCAGGGGGGAACTCAAACCATATAACAGCCATCGCGCTATGAGTCTGACTTTGACTATTAAAATTAGTGTGATTAAAGTATCTAATATCTGAACAGAGATGGGGAGGAAATTGACCCGGAAAATCAAATCCAGGATGATCAATCCTCCTTGTCCCAGAATAACTGATTTGAATGCTGTGTATAAAAAGGCAAATTCACTGTACTTGAGGACATTTTTGTACATTCCCAGTAGGGAAAATAACAGGATTTTTCCGGGAATCAGCAGAATAATAAAAGGGAGATATTTACCCAGCATATCCAAAGGAAATAAACTCTGGGAATTTATGCAAAATGCAATATAAATTGCCAATAAAAATAGTAGAGAGTCAGTTAAATAGAGAATCAGATGCTTTTTTGTTCTTGAGGAAGTCTTGAGAAAATGGGCAATATTTTTGATAAAAACAGTTTTTTTCAAAACACTAAGCAGAAAATATGTTATTCGCATAATTATGTATGTGAAAGTGTGATCAAACAGTTTTGAAATTAAATTTGGTATAAATTAAGTATTAATAATCAAATCCCCGACTTCTCGTAACACTTGTACATTACCAGGAGTCGGGGATATTTGGGGGATATATTAGTAAATTTACACAGTTATGATCTGCTATTCCCTCTCGCCGATTGCAAGCGGGGATTGTAACTGGCTCCGGTGCGCCCGGTAACTAACCACAGCACTGAGCGCCCTATGTCCCTAGCGATACGGGGGCGAGCTTCTCGCCGAGAGCTTTGGGAGGGGACGGGGACGGGAGTAAAGGCGATTCCCTGACTACCAAAAACGATAGTGGCGATCGCCTGGGAGCGGGGCATATGGTAGTCTGAGGTGACGAGATAGACGTGGCGAATATTATTTTGTTGCAAAGGTGCAACCATTGTGGTAAAATTAGTAACTGTATCTGTGGCGCGGTTGTCGTACTGGATGCGATCGCCTCCCTGTAGCCCTTGGTTGTCAAGTCCGCCTAAGATGCTGCGGATTTCCGGGTCGCCCACGGAGACCCAGATGGGAAGGTCAGGGAATTCTTGAGCCATTTCTCGGGTGAATTGGGCTCTGCTGCTGTCCCCACTGAGCATCAAGATGGCTTGGGGCTGGGGGTTTTGTTGAAGTGCTATGGCTAGACGCAGGGGGATTGCAGTGGCTATGGTGAACATTCCCAAGCAACCAGCTAGGGTAAATAGGCGCAGAGGTTTGAGCATAATCCATGGATGAGATTTCAGCTATATGCCTATGTTAGAGGCAAATTTTTCATCTGAGATAATTTTCCCCAGATATCCGTTTATCTGACCTTAACCTGAGATTCCAGCCACTGGTTGAATGTGGCTAGGGTAGTTTGAATTTTTGGTAAAATTACTTCTATATCGCACCCGTGGTAGTGTTAAAGGCGATCGCACCAGCACTAGTATATTCCTATTGTTCCTGATGTGTAATATTTAACCAGGCTTCTAAGTCAGCAATGGTAGTAAAGTCTAGGAGGGCTTCCCCTAGGGACTCCAGTTGATTCAGGTCTAAGGAACGGATTTGAGCTTCTTGGTTGGGGGACAATACCCCACATCGGCGATTAACCTGACGGATAATTAGCTGGGCTTCACCCTCCTGTTTACCTTCGGCTTTACCTTCGGCTTTACCTTCGGCTTTACCTTCGGCTTTACCTTCGGCTTTACCTTCCTTGGCTCCTAGTTGAAACACATCCCGATAGAATCTTGTCTGGGTAATATCTGCTGTTTTCAGGTCTAACATCTTCAATATTTCCTCTGGACTGATTTGGGGGAATTTGCTTACTAGTAT
>NZ_JAQMTM010000037.1:0-40236 GCF_028331085.1 Anabaena sp. CS-542/02 | reverse complement strand
TTCGTTAAGTCTCCATCTGACGGGCTGGTAATGAGCCGGGACATAAATGGTGCGCGAGGGATTTTCCTACGTGCATTGGTTGATACGCCCTCTCTTAAAGAGTGTATTTGTTAGTTAATGTTAGCAAAAAAGTATCGGTAAAATAATATAGCTATGTCTCAAACTGCAAACACCACACGTCGTCCCACCTTCATCATCGTAGATGGACATTCCCTAGCTTTTCGTTCTTATTTCGCCTTCGCCAAAGGAAAAGATGGCGGACTGCGGACTAAAACAGGAATTCCTACTAGTGTATGTTTTGGGTTTCTCAAATGTCTATTGGAAGTTATGGCGACACAACAACCAGAAGCCATAGCTGTGGCTTTTGATTTGGGTTTACCAACTTTTCGCCATGAAGCTGATGATACTTATAAAGCTGACCGTCCAGGAACACCAGAAGATTTTGTTCCTGATTTAAAAAATCTGCACGAATTGCTAGCAGGGTTAAATCTGCCAATTTTCACCGCACCTGGTTATGAAGCGGATGATGTTTTGGGAACCATGGCACAAAAAGCTACTGCTGCTGGGTATGGAGTGAAAATCTTAACAGGCGATCGCGATTTATTTCAACTCATCGACCCAGCCAAAGAAATCACCGTTTTAAATTTTAGCCCTGATGCTCTCAAACGTTCTACAAACAGCATCACTGAATTTAGTACAGCAGAAGTTCAAGCCAAATTAGGTGTATTACCTGCACAAATTGTCGATTTTAAAGCCCTCTGTGGTGATAAATCAGATAATATTCCCGGTGTCAAGGGAATAGGCGAAAAAACCGCAGTACAGCTACTTAGTACTTACGGTTCTCTAGATCAGATTTATGCGGCACTAGATGAAATTAAAGGCGCAACACAGACAAAACTATTAACAGGTAGAGAAGACGCCCAAAAGTCCCAATACTTAGCCAAAATTGTTTTAGATGTTCCTCTAGAAATTAATTTAGAAGATTGCAAATTAACGGGATTTGATACCAGTATTCTCACTCCCATTTTAGAGAAATTAGAATTCAAAAGCTTTTTAGGTAAATTTAACGAACTCCAGCAACGTTTTGGTGGGGAAATCACCCAGAACTCAGCCACCACACCCGATGAAGATGATGATGTGTGGTTTTTTAGTGCTGCGGACACAGCAGCAATGTCACCAAAAATTAACTCACCCATTCAACCACGGATAATTAAGACCTCATCCCAACTGACTGAGTTAGTCAACTTATTACAAAAATTTACTGACCCCAAACATCCTGTTGCTTGGGACACTGAAACCACTGGATTAGAACCAAGAGATGCTCAACTAGTGGGTATTGGTTGCTGTTGGGGAATTGCTCCTGATGAGTCAGCTTATATTCCCCTGGGTCATAGAGAAGGGGAGAATTTACCTAAAGATATTGCACTCACCGCACTAAATCCGATATTATCAAGTGCAGAATATCCCAAGACCTTCCAAAATACTAAATTTGACCGCTTAGTTTTTCGCAACCAAGGAATTAACTTGGCGGGGGTAGTATTTGATACCATGTTAGCCAGTTATGTTTTAAATCCAGATACTAGCCATAACCTCACTGATTTAGCGTTGCGTCATTTGGGATTAATCTTAACTAACTATAATGATTTAGTTCCCAAAGGTAAAAATATTGGGGATCTAGATATCACTGCTGTAGCTAATTATTGCTGTTTACAAGTTTACGCCACATGGCAACTTGTGCCTAAGCTCCGTGAGGAATTAGAAAAAACTCCAGCTTTACATAAGTTATTGCTACAAGTGGAACAACCCCTAGAAGCAGTTTTAGCGGAGATGGAATATACGGGTATTTCGATTAATTCTGTTTACTTACAAGAACTCTCCCAGGAATTAGAGATAACTTTAGCTAAATTACAGGACACAGCAATTACCGTAGCTGGAGAAAAATTTAATTTGGGTTCTCCTAAACAATTAAGTCAAATCTTATTTGAAAAATTGGGGTTAAGTACCAAATACTCCCGGAAAATTCAAACCGGTTACTCTACTGATGCAGGGACTTTAGAAAAACTCCAGGAAGTTGATACAACTGGCTTTGTTAATGCCATTATTGAATATCGTACTTTATCGAAATTAAAGTCTACCTATGTAGATGCTTTACCGGCTTTAGTCCGTCCAGATACCCAACGGATACATACTGATTTTAATCAAACTGCAACTTCTACGGGCCGGTTATCTTCCTCGAATCCCAACTTACAAAATATCCCCATTCGTACAGCTTTTAGTCGCCAAATTCGTAAGGCTTTTTTACCGAAATCAGATTGGTTAATGGTGTCTGCGGATTACTCTCAAATCGAGTTACGCATATTAGCTCATTTGAGTCAGGAGCCGATACTATTACAAGCATATCAGCAAAATGAAGATATTCACACAGTAACCGCACGTTTAGTATTTGACAAGGAAGATATTACATCAGAAGAACGCAGGATTGCGAAAACTATTAATTTTGGTGTAATATATGGTATGGGTTCACTAAAATTTTCCCGTTCTACGGGGATAGATAAAACTATTGCTAATGAGTTTATCCAGCGATTTAATGAACGTTATCCATGTGTATTTGCTTATTTAGAAGGGTTAAAAAAACAAGCGATCGCTCAAGGTTATGTAGAAACTATTCTAGGTAGACGCAGGTATTTTGAGTTTACCAATAATAGTTTACGCCACTTAAAAGGTAGCAACCCAGATAACATTGACTTGAGTAAATTAAAAAAATTAGCTGCTTCCGATGCGGGATTATTACGTTCTGCTGCTAATGCCCCAATTCAAGGTTCTAGCGCTGATATTATCAAAATTGCCATGGTGCGACTGCATAAAGTTTTGCAGAAGTATCAAGCGCGGTTGTTATTACAAGTTCACGATGAATTAGTATTTGAAGTTCCTCCTCTAGAGTGGGAAGAATTGCAACCACAAATCAAGTCACTCATGGAAGATGCTGTACATTTAAGTGTCCCCTTAGTGGTTGATGTGAGTACGGGTGATAATTGGATGGAGACCAAGTAATTACAGCTACAATGATTGACCATAACCGTTTATTCAACAGACAGTTGGCACTACATCTCCTACCTTAAAGACGTATGTGGGTTCCTGAGTCAGCCACATACTCAGGAGTTTTGTCCCTATGGCCTAACCTGATCAGGTTTTCATGATTAGTTACTGGTTATGTGTAATACCACTAAATATTTTCTGTTCCTTACTACCCAATTTATAAAATATAAAACCATGCTTAATTACCCGGCCCAATTAGCTTCGGGTGGGGTATTTTATCCTCAAGGGTGTGTGTCACAATTATTAACAGTTCCCCCAAATTAGAATTCTAAAAGTAAGCATCAGTGATGGAAGTAATCTATGAATATGCCTGGCTGATTCCAGTATTTCCGCTTTTAGGAGCAATGCTGGTTGGTTTAGGGTTAATTTCTTTAAATCAAGTGACAAACCGCCTGCGGCAAATCAACGCTGTGGTCATCATCTCCCTCATGGGAGCAGCAATGGCGTTCTCGTTGGCCTTGCTGTGGAGCCAAATTCAAGGACACGCGCCTTACCTGCGTACCCTAGAATGGGCAGCAGCCGGTAATTTTCACTTGAGTATGGGCTACACTATCGACCACCTAACAGCCCTGATGCTGGTGATTGTCACCACAGTAGCTTTATTAGTCATGGTGTACACCGATGGCTATATGGCTCACGACCCTGGATACGTCAGGTTTTACGCCTATCTCAGCCTGTTCGGTTCCTCGATGTTGGGTCTAGTAGTTAGTCCCAACCTGGTGCAGATTTATATCTTCTGGGAACTAGTGGGGATGTGTTCTTACCTGCTGGTAGGCTTTTGGTACGATCGCAAAGCAGCAGCAGATGCTTGTCAAAAAGCATTTGTGACTAACCGCGTGGGAGACTTTGGGTTACTATTGGGTATCCTCGGACTATTCTGGGCTACGGGAAGCTTTGATTTTGGCGTGATGGGCGATCGCCTAGGCCAACTCGTAGAAACCGGTTCCGTAAGCAATTTTCTCGCCATCCTGTTGGCGATCTTAGTCTTCTTAGGGCCCGTGGCAAAGTCCGCCCAATTTCCCCTCCACGTCTGGCTCCCAGACGCCATGGAAGGACCAACCCCCATTTCAGCCCTCATCCACGCTGCCACCATGGTAGCAGCCGGTGTGTTCCTGATTGCCCGGATGTACCCAGTATTTGAGCATGTCCCAGCGGCCATGAACGTCATTGCCTTTACCGGGGCATTTACGGCGTTTTTGGGTGCTAGTATTGCCATAACTCAAAATGACATCAAAAAGGGTCTGGCTTATTCCACCATCTCCCAATTAGGCTACATGGTGATGGCTATGGGATTAGGCTCATACAGTGCGGGTTTGTTCCACCTCATGACCCACGCCTACTTTAAGGCGATGTTATTCCTAGGTTCTGGTTCGGTGATTCACGGTATGGAAGGGGTTGTCGGTCATGACCCAGCCTTAGCCCAGGATATGCGCTTGATGGGAGGAATGCGAAAGTATATGCCCGTCACAGGTATTACCTTCTTGATTGGTTGCTTGGCAATTTCTGGGGTTCCACCTTTTGCTGGTTTCTGGTCAAAAGATGAAATTCTCGGTAACGCCTTTGAAGCTAGTCCACTTCTGTGGTTAATTGGCTGGTTAACTGCCGGTATTACCGCCTTCTATATGTTTAGAATGTACTTCATGACATTTGAAGGCAAATTCCGCGGTAACGACGAGAAAATTAAGGATAAGCTGAAAAAAGCTGCCACCCCCATAGTCCAGGAATTAGATTCGGCTGCACTAGCGCCTAATTTTGGTCCTGGGGCCATGAAACAAGGAGAATTGGCAGCCCATGACTCCCACGGACATCACAGCAGTACTCCCCATGAATCACCGTGGACGATGACTTTACCTCTGGCTGTGTTGGCTATACCTTCGATTCTGATAGGTCTGGTGGGGACACCCTACGCTAACTACTTTGAGGAGTTTATTTTTCCCCCTAGCGAAACCATCACCGAAGTTCTGGAAAAAGCCGCTGAGTTTAACCCGACGGAGTTTTACGTCATGGCGGGGGCTTCTGTAGGTATTTCTTTAATCGGCATTACCTTGGCTTCGCTAATGTATTTGTGGGGTAAAATTGACCCGGCTGCGATCGCTTCTCAAATCAAATCTCTTTATGAGCTATCCCTGAATAAGTGGTACTTTGATGACATTTACCATCGTGTCTTTGTTCTGGGACTACGTCGTCTAGCTCGACAAGTGATGGAAGTTGACTTCCGCGTTGTTGATGGTGCTGTTAATCTTACCGGCTTTTTCACCCTCGTTAGTGGTGAAGGTCTGAAGTACCTGGAAAATGGTCGCGCTCAATTCTACGCCTTAATTATCTTTGGGGCAGTTTTGGGTTTAGTGATTTTCTTTGGTATCACCTAGTTATTACAGGGGTGGACTGCTGTCCGCCCCTACATGATTTTTTGTTTCACGCGCCAGACCCAGTAGGCGCAGAGAGTTGCATTGCAAAAGATGACAAGATTTCTTTTTGACTACAAGTCATATAGTTACTAGAAATATAGTCAAATATTTTTAGCTTGGTAAGGTCTAAACCTTACTGGGCTAACTACAAGCCTCTCTGCTGAGTTTCCATCAAAGATAGAGTCCCCAGCTACCTTTCTTAATATATTTAGGGAACCATTCAAGTCTGCTGAATATATTTTCCCAGACTTAGACCTAAATAAACCTCTGTTGATTCTTTCCCCTAAATACCTTTATTTGCTGTCAGGGTGTTGATAAACTCTATTTTCTCAAAGCCAAAGCCAAATCCTGAATTTATAAATTGTCCTAGTCCATTGGTTTCGCAAGTCCTTCTGCAATCTCTCTTTTAGCACGTTGAGCAGATGCAATCAATTTTGGTTGAGTTGTCTTAAATGAATTATCCCATTTTAATTCATCTTGCAAATCTTCCAAGTACTCTCGAAGATGTTCTAAAACTCTGTTTTGTACATCTTCAGGCAAAGATTCCATCATCTTAATTACAGTGCTAATTTCTGGAGATGACATAATAAAATTTTCCTTTTAAACTTCACCCGTCTGCTTTATTAAATATACCTGAATCAACATGATTAAGACTATTAACTCTGAAGTGTCAGATAGCGAACATCAGGAAATGACCCCAGCATAGTATTTTATAGAAGGTGTACGTGGTAAACATTGCCAAACTTACAAACGTGGAAATATTGTGACTATTTATCAAGAGGTTTGTACAAATATTTGACTAACACCTCAATAATCATCTAAAAATACCTGATTTTCATATTTTCATTAAATTTGCCATTTAATGTACAACAGATGCCTTAATTGCTCATTATGAGGCAATTGGCGGGGAGTTTACCTGTAATATACAGACTGGCGGTTAGGGCTGCTTTGTAGATGTGGTTTAGGTCATCCGGGAGGTTGGGGGATTGTCAATTTGATTAAATCAACCTAACAATGAAAGGAAAACTGCCAAAAAGCTGTTAGTTAATAGCTAGTGACTTTTTGCCCAACATGATTCTGTTTGCAGATTAATTGCGATGAATACAGTTAATTTTCCGTGGCTGACGACAATTATTTTGTTACCTATAGCCGCATCGCTACTGATTCCCATCATCCCGGATAAAGACGGCAAAACAGTGCGCTGGTATTCCCTGATTGTGGGACTAATTGATTTTGCACTAATTGTTTACGCTTTTTATACTGGTTACGACTTCTCGAATCCAGATTTGCAAATGGTGGAGAGTTACCCCTGGTTACCTCAACTTGATTTGAATTGGTCAGTAGGGGCAGATGGCTTGTCTATGCCCCTGATTATTTTGACTGGGTTTATTACTACATTGGCAATTTTAGCAGCTTGGCCTGTGACGCTCAAGCCCAGGCTCTTTTATTTCTTGATTCTGGCGATGTATGGCGGTCAAATCGCCGTGTTCGCTGTTCAGGATATGCTGTTATTTTTCTTGGTGTGGGAACTGGAACTAGTACCTATCTACTTTCTGCTGTCCATTTGGGGAGGCAAAAAGCGACAATATGCAGCGACTAAGTTTATTTTATACACCGCTGGTGGATCGTTGTTTATTTTGCTGTCTGCCCTGACAATGGGATTTTACGGCGATACCGTCACCTTCGATATGCGATCGCTGGCTTTGAAGGATTTCGCTCTTAATTTCCAGCTTTTACTTTATGCTGGGTTTCTCATTGCCTACGCTGTCAAGTTGCCAATTATTCCCTTACATACTTGGCTACCAGATGCCCACGGTGAAGCTACAGCCCCGGTACATATGTTATTAGCAGGTATTCTGCTGAAAATGGGCGGTTATGCATTAATTCGCATGAATGCCCAAATGCTACCTGATGCTCACGCTTATTTTGCCCCTGTTTTGGTGGTTTTGGGGGTGGTTAATATCATCTACGCCGCCCTAACATCTTTCGCCCAGCGCAACCTGAAGCGGAAAATTGCCTACTCTTCAATTTCTCACATGGGTTTTGTCCTCATTGGTATTGCTTCCTTTACCGATTTGGGACTGAGTGGGGCGGTTTTACAAATGGTTTCCCACGGGTTAATTGGGGCGAGTTTGTTCTTCCTTGTGGGCGCAACTTATGACCGGACACACACCTTGATGTTAGATGAAATGGGTGGTGTCGGTAAGAGGATGAAAAAGATTTTTGCTATGTTTACCACTTGTTCCATGGCTTCTTTAGCATTACCAGGAATGAGCGGTTTCGTGGCTGAATTAATGGTGTTTGTGGGTTTTGCCACCAGTGATGCTTATAGCTCCACTTTTAAAGTTATCGTGGTGTTCCTGATGGCTGTGGGGGTAATTTTAACTCCAATTTATTTGCTGTCTATGTTACGGGAAATTTTCTATGGTCAAGAAAACGAAGAGTTAGTTTCCCACCAAGCTCTAATAGATGCTGAACCCCGGGAAGTGTTTATCATTGCTTGTTTGTTAGTGCCAATTATTGGTATTGGGTTTTATCCTAAGTTACTGACCCAGATGTATGATGCGACAACAGTACAGTTAACGAAAAGATTACGTCATTCTGTACCGACTTTAGCACAGGAGAAAGAAGCATCAGAGATTTCTTTGCGCGCGCCAGAAATTTCCCTCTAAGTACCGGTTGATAGTTGAATTTTATATTTCTCTGCTGGCGGGTCGAGTACCCGCTTTTTTTTACTAAGATGCTAAGTAGTAGGAAATTATTCACAGATCAACAATCCCCGCTCTAAAGAGACGGGGATTGTCAATAGACTTTTGTATGTCCAATGTTATTACATCTTGCCGTGCTGCATCACTTGTTGCAAATGGTGGCGAACTTCTTGGGTTTGTTCTATTTCCAACTGTCGCAACTTTTGAAATAATTCTACACAGGGCTGAGAGTTCATTTCCTGTGCATCTTTGATGTAGCAGTCATAAGCCTTTACTGCTTCAGCTTTATTATGCAGCACGGTGAGGAAGTCATACTCTAGGTTGCTAATCGGTTGTTGAGATTGACCGTTACCTGTAGTCATAGATTGATTCTCCTTGAGGTGACTATTTGATTTTTACTCATGCTCAAGGAGTGATTCATCTATCTATAAGGGTACAAAAAGATACGTCTCAAAGAGGTTCACACCTCAATTTTACCTGTATGTATACAGCACTTTTCAAATAAATCAAGTCACATTTTAATCTCACAAATCTTCTCGGTTGGGCATACTATGGCTAGGCGACGCAAGCTATCCACATGCTCAGTATAACTCCTGCCTGCCCTGGGTAAATACTGTGAATAATAATAGAAAATCACTTGTATCTTGGTGCATACAAGTGGTATAACAGCCATAACAAATGCTATAATAAGGGTTGGCAATTATGAAATATTTACAAATCTTTAATATTGTATATTAAAGTTATTTTTATCTTTAAAAAAATCAAGGTAAACCTTACGATAAAATACAATTTTTGGCAATTGTGGTTAAAGGCAGGATAATGACAAGTTAAGGAAGGAATTATTTTTCTGTCAGAAAAGTATTTGATACTCCTGAACAAGAATCATGCAGGTAAGACTGACTTACCGCAAGAGGGGTTTTATGAACGAAAAAGTAAAATCGGGTTCGCGTAACGTTGCAATTGTTGGACCTTATTTAAGTGGAAAAACCACAATACTAGAAAGCTTATTATTTGTCAGTGGGGCAATTTCGCGCCCGGGTAATGTGAAGGATGGTAACACAGTGGGGGATAGTGCGCCAGAATCGCGCGATCGCCATATGAGTGTGGAAGTCACCGCCGCTAGTACAGAGTTTAAGGACACTCGTTTTACCTTTATTGACTGTCCCGGTTCAATAGAATTTGCCCAAGAAACCTACAATACTTTAATAGGAGTTGACGCAGCAATTGTCGTTTGTGAACCCATCAGCGAACGGGTTCTGACCCTAGCGCCCTTATTTAAATTCCTGGATGATTGGGAAATTCCCCATCTAGTGTTTGTGAATAAAATGGATCGGGCAAATATTCACGTTTTAGAAACATTACACGCCCTCAAAGCAGTTTCTAGTCGTCCTTTGGTAGCCCACCAATACCCCATCATGCAAGGGGAACAACTCACCGGATTTATCGACATGGTGAGTGAACAAGCATATCAATATCACCCAGGCGCACCTGCTGATTTGATTCCTTTTCCTGAAAATTTAAAAGCAGAAGAACAAATCGCCCGTTCGGAAATGCTCGAAGCTTTGGCGAATTTTGACGACCACCTACTCGAAGAACTTTTAGAAGACATTGAACCACCCCAAGAAGAAATTATCCAAGACTTAAAACTAGAATTAGGGGCGGATTTGGTAGTTCCGGTGTTCTTTGGTGTAGCAGAAAAAGATTATGGTGTCAGACCTCTGTTAGAAGCACTACAACGAGAAGCGCCGGAATCAGAAACCACAGCAGAACGTCGTTTAAGAAATATCAAAGGGAATCACCCCTTAGCCCAGATATTAAAAACTTACTATACGCCCCAAGGTGGCAAACTCTCCTTAGTGCGTGTGTGGCGAGGTGAATTAACTGATGGTATTGTCCTAAATGGTGTTCGGACTGGGGGAATTTACCGCCTCATGGGACAACAACAGCATTTAGTTAATCAAGTCGGTGCAGGTGAAATTGTCGCTTTGAGCCGTTTAGAGGGTATCAACACAGGAGAGACAATTTCTACACAAACCCCGGCGAAGGAATTACCCAAAGCCGAACAGTTAAGGCCAGTCTATGCTTTGGCGATTACACCGGAAAGACACAATGATGAAGTAAAACTCAGCAGTTCCCTGAGCAAGTTGTTAGAAGAAGATCCTTCCTTGGCTTGGGAGCAACACGGGGACACTCATGAGGTCATTCTCTGGGGTCAAGGTGAAATTCATTTACAAGTCGCCCTAGACAGACTGCGGCGCAAATATCACTTACCGATGACAACTCATCAGCCGCAAGTACCATATAAAGAAACCATCAGTAAAACTGTGGCTGCGGTTCATGGACGCTACAAGCATCAAAGTGGTGGTCACGGCCAATTTGGTGATGTTTTCCTGGATATCAAACCCCTACCACGGGGAAAAGGTTTTAACTTCGATGAAACTATAGTTGGGGGTGTAGTTCCTAAACAGTATATTCCCGGTGTAGAAATGGGTGTGCGGGAGTTTTTAACACATGGGCCTTTGGGTTTTCCCATGGTAGATGTGGCGGTCACTCTCACTAATGGTTCTTATCACAGCGTTGATAGTTCTGAACAAGCTTTTAAACAGGCTGCACGATTGGCAATGCAAACGGGAGTACCCCAGGCTAAACCGACTCTGCTAGAACCGATTCTGCGGGTGCGAGTAACAACACCGAGCGAATTTACCTCTAAGGTACTGCAATTATTGAGTGGTAGAAGAGGGCAGATTTTGGGATATGAGGGCAAAGATGATTGGCAAAACTGGGATCATGTATCTGCATACTTGCCCCAAGCTGAGATGCAAAACTTTATTATAGAGTTGCGATCGCTCACCCTGGGTGTTGGGTTTTTCCACTGGGAACATGACCATTTCCAGGAAGTACCAGATAAACTTGCTGAACGTGTGCTAATGCGGAATGGGAATGGTAGCAAGGGTAACAGTAAGTAATATTTTCAAGTTTCTTGATCCGTGGCTCTAGGAGTGGCAATAACAGTCACTCCCATTTTCTATTAATCACCTTGGGGGTATTCATTCCACAGTGTCGTAATTTCACGTAAACTTTGGTGATTACCATTACCCAAAATCAAGTGATCTAATAATGGAATGCCTAAAAGCCGCGCCCCTGCTAATAATTGACGGGTTAATTCTATATCTTCTGGGCTGGGTTCCACATTACCTGAAGGATGATTATGAGCAATAATTGCCCGGGTTGCACCTTGACGAATGACTTCTCGGAAAATTTCTCGCGGGGATGCTAAGGTTTCCGTGGCGGTACCAATAGTAATTACTTGGGTTCCCAATAACCGATTTTTCACATCTAACAGCAACACTGCAAAACGTTCTTGTGTTTGCCACATTAAATCTTGACTAAGTGCAGCCGCAGCCACAACCGGGTTATCAATGGGTGTACTGTCTGAGGGGCGAAATTGAAAGGTACGTTTCCCCAATTCAATTGCCGCTAAGATAGTGGTGGCTTTGGCTGGGCCAATACCAGGAA
Organism: Anabaena sp. CS-542/02; assembly: GCF_028331085.1. Lineage (NCBI taxonomy): Bacteria > Bacillati > Cyanobacteriota > Cyanophyceae > Nostocales > Nostocaceae > Anabaena > Anabaena sp. CS-542/02. The sequence continues at coordinate 28,508 of NZ_JAQMTM010000037.1, read as the reverse complement.
TTTGCATTAATTCCGCTGGGTTAATCTCTCGCAGAACTGCTAGGGGGTCACGTTGATGTTTACTTAGTTCTTGTAATATATATTGTCCTAATCCTACAGCCGAAAGTTTTCCCGGTCCCTGACCAGTACCTAAAAGAATTGCAATTAACTCAGCTGTAGCCAAAGTTTTAGCACCGTGGCTCATTAAACGCTCGCGTGGACGCTCATTAGTGGGAATATCGGCAATTCTGAGGCAATAAGTCATAGAAGAACTAAGGGGAGGAATCACTTAGATAAAACTATTCTTATTTATCCCTTTTTTGGTTCATAAATTCTAACTAGGTAAAAAACTTTAACAGAAAATCTTCGCCAAATAACTAAAATACCCCATAAAGCAATGTGGGGGCTACCTGTCCCAGAAAAAATGGGTGTAGCCCCCACTGACCCTGACCATAAGACGAGACCTGAGCCAGTGGCTTTAGACATGGGGATAAGTCGATAGCGACTTCAGTCGCAGTGGAGCGAGTCCCTTGCTTTAGCCACATTGAATATTAATTTTTATTAAAGCTTCACATTAGACAAGAGTTTCCTTGGCTAAAATCTCGACTACCAAAGCTTTGGACAAACAGTTATTTCGTGTCTACTGTTGGTGCTGCACCTATATCATTGATACTCCCCACGGCTAAAAGCCGGGGGATTCTTGAATAGGTCAACATCATGCTCGCAAAATCCTAGTGCTTAACTATTTGATTGACAAAAAAAGTTATATAAAATACAATGTTAAATTGCATACCTGGTGACTGCAAATGGAAGAGTGGCGTTATAAGTTCATAAATACCAAAACTGCTAGCAGATTCCTGACAGATATAGAAGGTAATGTTAGATCAGAAACCGGCATTTATCAACGTGCTAACAGTTTACTAGAAACTATTGCCGGACAAACTGCACAGCTATTTTACGTCAAACGTTTGAAAGCGGGAAAAGAACCTAAAGAAGAAATATGGGAATTAATATTAGCAGATACACCAGAGTCTCCCCTACCACCAATACTAAAGTTAAAAAACAAAACCCTAAGCTTACGGTTTATAGTCAAGGATCGCGGTGAATATACATTAAGTATTACATCAATCCGGTTATTACCAGTTCTGGAGTACCAACCCAACTTTACATTTCCCTGTTACATCAAACTTGTTAACTCTCAGTATTCTAGGGGAATACCTTTTGCAAGTTGGCAAAAAATTACCACCAATTTACCACTCCCTGCTATACCCACAGAAGAACAGTTACAAGCATGGGAAGCATTTTTAGAAATTGAAGAACGTATTGCTATATCAAAGCAATTTTTTGTGCCATTTGTCAGACACAATTATGGTACTGCATCAAGAAATATCAGTTTTGAAATTGTAGCAGATCAAGCGAGTGTTGAGAGTTCACAAGAAAATAGAATAACTGTTCAGGAATTTTGGCAAAGAGCAGTTAATTCGGTCAGTAACAGAATATATTTAGTAACAGAAAATGAAGCGGAAGAATTAGAAGAATTGAACCTAGAAGCCAAAAACAAAAGAAATCAAATATATACAGAAGGTAGAGAACTTGGAATCATTGAAAGCATTAATCAACAACAATGCCTAATTCGTATCCATTTAGAATCAGAAATATTGTACTTACTAGATAATAATGAATATCAACTACCTAATACAGGATATTTATCTTTTCAGGCATTTGGTGATAGAGTACAAATAAACAGAAAGCGCGAAGCCATAAATAAAGTAAAAAAGGGAGAAGCAGAAAATCCGGATTTAGGAAAATTTTTATTTAACGTTGCAGAAGCTAAAACACCAGCAAAAATAATCAATTTAAACTCGGAAGATTTATTACTAAGAACAGCAAATCCAAGTCAGATATCCGCAGTAGAAACAGTTCTATCTGCACCTGAATTTGCATTAATTCAAAGACCACCGGGAACAGGTAAAACCACTGTAATGGCCGAAATTTGTTATCAAGTTGCTTTGAGAGGAGGACGGAGTTTAGTTGCTTCTCAAGCTAATTTAGCTGTAGATAATGCTCTGAGTAGATTAATATATAATCCGGTTATTCGTGCATTCAGAAAAGGTAATCAAAACTCCGTTAACCAGGAAGATGCAGGTTTTTTAGAAGCGAATGTTGTCAATACATGGTTAACAAATACTGCTAACAGTTGTGAACAAAAGTTATTGCAAAAACAGAGAAAAGTAAATATTTCACAGAAGATTAGCAGAAATGAAACCCTGTTTACTAGATATGTGCAGTTTGAAGCGGAATTTACAGATAAAACTCAGCAACTGCAATTAAGAAAAGATTCCCTAGAGCAACACCATAGAGGATTACAATAAAATTATACATTAGACAAGCGAAATCAACAAGAATTGCAGATTGCACTAGATAAATTATCTGTTTTAAAACAACCTGATATTAATTGGTTTGATTTTGGAATTAATCAAATTCTCACCGACTTAAAGGATTACTACATTAAACATCAAGAGATAGATAAATTACAAAAAAATATTCGTTTTTTGATTGAACATCTGCAAATTGTACCACCACAAAGAGAATTGCTTGCACAAGCTGGTTGGTTAGCAAAAAATGCGCCTCTTGCTTTGCAACGAGTAAAAACAACACTAAGTTTATCACGTCAACTTGCTGAATTGATGGGTAGTATTGATGAGCAACAGCAAAGATTACAAGCCCATAAAAATAGTTTAGCTAATGCAGAAAACAGCCATCAAAACAACATCAAAAATAAGGATCAGATATCAGCAGAAATTGATCAATTAAATAATCGTCAACTGCAAATTAGTTTAGCTTTAAATGAGTTACAAAAATGGTTCTCAGTCACTGGATATGAGTTACAAGAATTGGTTACGAGAAATATAGAAAAATCTTGTTTATTAAGTGAGGATTTTATAAAATTACCTCCTTATTTATTAGCTATTACATATAATGCAAATTGTTCTTATCCTTGGATATCTTTTATTGAAGATTTTAGAACAAAAATAAATTATAAAATTCAGGAAGATATAAAGATATCTTCCACCAAAGAAAAATTACAAAAATTATATAAATTACTAAAGAGTATTAATTTAACTTCAAAAATTCAAACTTTTGATGATAGTAATCATCTCTCTTCACTCAATATATTAGGATTAGGATATGGATTAAAGACTTCCGAAATCTTAGACAATTTGTATGAACTCACTGTATTTTGCCAAGAAATATTAACTAATCACAATAATTGGTGGATCAAAATAAAAACGTTCTCAGAATCAATAATAAAATTTTTTACAACCAGTTGGCATGATAGATATTTTAAATATTTTAACTACTGTAAAATAGTAGCTCTATTCGATACTAAATATATTTTAAAAGCTGTGGGAAGCGAAGCATTAATAATTAGAAAAACTATATCCCAGCCAAATTACCTTAATCTTAAGGATAGTACTATTATTTTCATTCAAGAAATGAAAAGCAGTATTTCTGAAGGGTTGGATTTGAAAAAGCAAGAAACACAACAAGAAATCAACTGCAAGCAAGCAAAATTTTATGAATTGCAGCAGTCATTGATCCAACAACAAGAAAATATCTCATTCAAACAACAACAATTAAAAATCTTTCGCTCTGAGTTAGAACAAAATAATAATTTATTTTCTGCTAGATGGCAACAAGTTATTAATTTATCAGTACCTAGAGAAAGAGAAATTAATAACTTTACACATCAAAATAAAACTCAACCATTTGCAGTTATACAACATACTAAAGAGTTTGTAAAAATTATCAATAACTGTGAAACAATATACTCAAAAATAGAGAATGTAATTCCTTCTTTATCTCCTCTAACCATAATGAATGATATAGAGAAAGAATTACAATCAAAGTTACATCAAACTCAACAAAGAATAGCAGATACAAGTCAAATTATTGAACAGTGTCAAAATAGTATTGTCAGTATCAATACCACTATTGAAGAATATAACCAGCAACTACAACCACATAGAAACTGGTGGGAACAAGAATGGATAAATATTCCTGAAACGATTAAACCGCAAATAAATAATTCAGACATATTTAACCTAGAATTTTTGCGGATTATGCAGAATCAGTTTCAAACCTGGAAAAAGGAAAATGAGGAATATCAAACTTATTTAACCAAATATGAAACCTTGATTTCTGATTATGTAGTTCGACTTCGCAATCATTCACCACAAGACAGAAAAGAATTACAAAATCTTTACTTAGATAACGCTAATGTTATTGGGATTACCTGTGGTCAATCTGCAAGTAAACGTTTTTTAGACTGGAAATCTTTTGATGTTGTGATTATTGACGAAGTAAGTAAATGTACACCTCCAGAGATATTAATTCCTGCATTAAAAGCTAAAAAATTAGTACTGGTGGGAGATCATCGTCAGTTACCACCAATGTTAAATAATGAAACTTTAGAAGAATTAGCAGCAGCACTAAATACAACAGAAGAAGAATTAGGTTATTTAAGAGAATCGCTGTTTAAACAACAATTTGAAGCAGCACCAAATAATATTAAAATCATGCTGAATATTCAGTATCGAATGCACCCACAGATTATGAGTGTAATTAATCAATTTTATGATTATCAACTCCAATGTGGTTTAGTAAATCCTGATCAACAACGCGCTCATTATGTTGCAGGAGAAGAAATACAAGATCAACATCATATAATTTGGTGGAAAACTCCCACAACTCCACAATACAGAGAAACAAGAGATGGTACATCTTTTTATAATCAAGGGGAAGTAAATCATATTTTAGAAATATGTAAACAAATAGAATCAATTGGTTCAGCCCCCCATTGATAATTACGATAATTGCATTGTGGCTAGTAAGCTCGAATGATCATTTTATCCTCCTATATTCAAATTTTTATCACAACAGATTCTAGTTTTGACAAGATCATCCCAAGGAACCTGTCCTTATTTTGTCTTCGGGGTCTAATGAGCAGCCATGCTGAAAGTTACGATAAGGACTTGATGACCTGCTGGTAACATCCTGATTGACATGGATAAAATTTTACCATTTGAACCCCTCTCGTTTTTGTAGCCTGAAATCCTTATGGCTACGTTGTAAAATGCTGTATCAAATAACGCATCAATCAAAGTCCGTTCAGTTACCCAAGATAGGTATAAAAGGCTGGTAGGTGAAATTTATGTAAGCGATCGCTCAATACCATTACGGGAGCAACGCGAAAATGTGACCTCGGATTTTATATCTCAATTACGGGGTGGAATGAGCAACCGTACAGAAAGTTACCGCGATTCTAGAATTTCTGTGTGATGGGAAAAATAAACAATCAAAAATTTGTTCAGATACCATCAGCTAAATTAAAAAACCGCATTGAAAAATTGTGTAAACAATACAAAATTCAGTTTGTAGAAACGGAAGAATCATATACCTCAAAGGCATCATTTTTAGATGGTGATATGCTACCTACATTTCGTGACAAACCGAAAGGGTGGCAATCATCAGGAAAACCTGTTAATCGTGGGCTGTTTAGAACAGCTAAAAATATTTTATTAAATGCCGATGCCAACGGCGCGGCTAATATTTTAGCCAAAGTAGCGATAAAGGTAGGTTTAGGCCTAAGCGGAATCAGTAGGGTGTCTTTGATAGCACCATTGAAAGTTCGTTTGTGGACTTTTCAAGAATCCCCCCGGCTTCTAGCCGGGGTAGTATCCATTGATACCAAATAATTAAAATCCCATTGCTTGGGCTACTGCCCCTACTTCAGCATCAATGCCTTGTTTAAATTGGCTCTGACTGTGTTTAATAGCTGTATCTGGGTCTTTTAAACCATTCCCTGTGAGGACACAAACCACTGTCGCCCCTGTGGGAACTTGGTCTTTAACCTGCAATAAACCGGCTACAGATGCAGCGCTGGCGGGTTCACAGAAAATACCTTCTGATGATGCTAAAAGTCTATAAGCATCGAGAATTTCCTCATCGGTAACGGCTTTAAAACTACCTTGACTAGCAGATTGGGCAGCCATGGCTTTATCCCAACTAGCAGGGTTACCAATACGTATAGCTGTGGCGATGGTTTCGGGATGGGTAACAGGATGCCCATTTACCAGGGGAGCAGCCCCTGCGGCTTGGAATCCCATCATCCGCGGTAGGCGATCGCATTTTCCGCCTTGGTGATATTGACAAAACCCCATCCAATATGCTGTGATATTTCCCGCATTACCCACTGGGATACACAACCAGTCTGGAGCATTACCCAAAGCATCTACCACTTCAAATGCTCCGGTTTTTTGTCCTTCCAAACGGTAGGGATTCACGGAATTAACTAAAGTAATGGGATAGCTTTCGGACATTTCCCGCACAATTTCCAGGGCGCGGTCAAAATTGCCTTTGATTGCTAAAACTTCCGCACCGTACAACAAAGCCTGTGCTAACTTACCCAAGGCTACATAGCCATCGGGTATCAACACAAAAGGCTTCATCCCGCCACGTTTAGCATAAGCTGCCGCCGCCGCTGAGGTGTTCCCTGTACTAGCACAAATTACTGCCTTAGCCCCAGCTTCCTTAGCCTTGGTGATTGCCATGGTCATACCCCGATCTTTGAAGCTACCAGTGGGGTTAAGACCATCGTATTTGACAAATACTTTTACCTGTCTGCCAATGCGTTCGGCGATGGCCGGTACTGGAATCAAGGGAGTATTACCCTCTAGTAAGGTAACAACCGGCGTTTTCTCGCTTACAGGTAAATATTCGCGATAGGCTTCTATCAGTCCGGGCCAAGGTTGGCGAGTAGATTTAACAACAGACAAACTCACAGTCACAGGTTTTAAAAGTTTTTAACTAAGGATTGGGGATGGGTAAGCCCTCCATTGGCAAGGGAAAAACTTAATTTCTCCTTTTGAGGTGCTATTTTCTAGATTTTTCATTCTATAAGAATATTATCCACATTGAGTGCCAACGTCTCACTGATGATTTTTATTTTATGTGAAATCCTCCTTTGTGATCACACTACTCTCCCTTCCCGTCCATGAATTCTGTGTGTAACTCAGGGGATACCATTACCTTCACTTATAAATACACTAGCGAAGTATGAGTTTATATGATTAAATATATACAACTGTTTAACTAATCTTAACTTAACGTTATTATGATGTTTATATAGATGGTGTGAGTCAATTTAGGAAATTTATTTAACAATGCCTACTTGTTCATCTAGTGTTTCCGAACGTCCCTCCCAGACTCTCTGGGTTAGCGATGTCACCAAGTCTTATTATCAAGAAGACCAACACGCGAAACTTCAACACCTCCAAGCAGAAGTAGATTCTTTGTTAGAGCAATTACAAAACCTTAAACAACAACGTTTAACCGAGAACAACTCAGAAGTTTGACAGTCTCAGAAGTAATATCCTGTTTACACAGGTTTCCAGATTCACCACGTTTAATCTTAGGGCGTGGTGATATTTTTTCGCCGTTTAGCTGTCTCACTAGCAAACTGACAAAAGCCCACCATCCAAGAAACAAACCTGGCGCAACTCAGATCACCAAGGTCAGGATTAACCAAATTAATTGCAGATATCATACCCCAACATATCATCCCCCAAAGCTACACAGCCAGTTTCAACAGCGTGAGAAATAAAATTTAACATTCCGATAAATAAGTATATTTTTAAACTAAAAAATTATGATCACAATTACCTGAATAACAGGTTAAAATCCCCCAAGAGGGCATTGTAAAAGCCAGAGAAATTATGTTTTCTGTTAATGTGATCCTGTAATTACATTATTTTGCTGTGTAATTATACACATTTAATACATTCATACAGAGTAGATAATGCATATTCCTGATGGATTTATTTCAATTCCCGTAGCTGGGGCTACAAGTTTAGTAAGTGCAGTAGCACTGGTGATCGCCTGTAAGCGATCGCAAGAAGAGCTAGGGATGCGTAGCGCCCCTATACTCGGCTTAACCACAGCTTTTATTTTCGCCGCCCAGATGATCAATTTTCCCGTAGCCGGGGGTACAAGTGGTCACTTATTGGGGGGAACCCTAGCAGCCATAGTTTTAGGTAGTCCTTGGGCTGCAATGTTATCCATGTCCACAGTTTTCATCATTCAAGCTGTACTATTTGCCGATGGTGGCATCACCGCACTGGGAGCTAATATTTTAAATGCGGCAATCATTAGTGTTTGGGTCGGCTGGGTATTAACCCAAACTATACAAAGACTCCTGGGAGGCTCCAAGGGACGCTTACCCCTAGCAGCTGGTATTGCGGCGGCTATCAGTATCGTAGTGGTAGCCATAGTTTGCGCCCTACAGTTAGCTATTTCCGGAACCGCACCCATTAACATAGTCCTACCAGCGATGACAGGTGTACATATTCTGATTGGGATTGGTGAAGGTCTGATTACAGGCGGTGTCTTGGTTTACCTAGCTAAAGCCAGACCAGACTTACTACCGGGGGAGCAGCAACAGTTTCAAGCTTGGTTGGTTCCTGTGGTTACTATTTTCTTGATTGCTGGAGTCTTATCTTTGGTAGCTTCAGGCTGGCCTGATGGTTTGGAAAAAGTGGCTGAGGATTTAGACTTTATCGGTTTAGCCGATGAAGTGCGAGTACAAGTATTAACGCCTTTTGCTGACTACGAACATGAATCTTTAGGATTGATTGGTACTAGTATTGCCGGGCTTCTGGGAGCTATAGTCAGCTTTGGTGCGGCTTTTGGCATTGCTAAAGTGGTAAAACCCAAAAATGCTTAAACTTGCTTTGCCTTTGCGTCTGCATTTGTCCTTAGTAATTGTTGTGGGGACAGCCTTACTACAGTATAATGCTTGGCTGTGCTTGGGGATATATGGGGCGATCGCTCTTGTTTGGGCGGTATTTTTGCGCGTACCCATTCCCCAACTAGCAGGAATACTCGGTATTGAATTAATTTTCCTCTCATTCATGGCCTTACCCATGGGGTGGGAACGAGCCAGTTTTTTATTGCTACGTTCCCTTATTTGTCTGGTTACCATGAATAGTTTTTTATTAACCTTACCCCCCCATAGTTTTGCTATTGCCCTCAAAAGCCTACCCGTACCTGCACCAATTAAGGCTAATTTATTATTAACTGGGCAGTACCTGGAAATTTTACTGGATGAAGTCACACGGATGCAGCGTAGCGCTCAACTGCGGGGTTTAAATGGTAAACCAGCATGGTTACGCTATACTAATGCTGCGATGATTGGAGCGTTATATCTTAGGAGTTTAGACAGAGCAGAGCGAGTTTATGCTGCCATGGTCATTCGTGGTTACAATGGACAGTTACCTGTAGAGGCGATATTCAAACCAAAACAGCGTTTTTTGGTGTTGTTCGCTTGTACCCTAGCATCTGGCTTGACCATAAGTTCTTACAATTTAGTGCGGGTATTTTGAAATCTTTGACATTTGATTCCCAACTTTCCACACATCACCCCCGCCCCACTGTCATTGAGGTGGAGAATCTGGTATATGCATACGGTAACCAGAAGCCAGTCTTAGAAAATGTTTCTTTTTCTTTGAATGCAGGCGATCGCGTAGGTTTAATGGGTGCTACTGGTTCGGGTAAAAGCACATTATTAGAAAACCTGATCGGTTTAAAACAACCCCATGGGGGGAAAATCTTAATTAATGGTATTCCCTTAGAACCAAAAACCCTTCCCCAGCTAAGGCGTAATATCGGTTTTGGCTTTCAAGATGCCAATGACCAACTATTTATGCCCACTATCTTAGAGGATATTACCTTTGGACCGCGTAATTACGGTATTCCCCCGTCTCTAGCTATTGACCGAGCCAGGGAATTATTAGCAAATTTTGGTTTAGAAGCCTACGCTCACCGTTCCTGTCACGAACTTTCGGGAGGACAAAGACGACTGGCTGCAATAGCTGCGATTTTAGCCCTAGAGCCACAAATTCTGATTTTAGATGAACCAACTAACGGACTTGATCCCGCATGGCGACGGCACTTAGCACGAGTATTGTTAAACTTGCCTGTACAGGTGATGTTAATTGCCTCCCATGAGTTACATTGGTTGGGGAAAGTGACTCAACGTGCTTTAGTCTTGTCTGGTGGAGGTATTCAATTAGATACTGAGATTCAAGGGTTGTTAGAAGACGGAGAGACTTTAAACCAGTTGGGTTTACCAGTTGATTGGTGATACCGTGTGGCTACGCCACGCTGCGCTATAGCGTGGCGGGGTTCCATACCTATTAATAAGTGAGGTTTTACTATTCATATAGTACCTATTTACTTGTAATCTGCTGTATGATTGACAAATGACGGTGGGGTATTTTCTGTGTGGCGTAAGTTGATTGTGATTGCAACCGTTAGTCTGAGTTTTACTCCACTGCTGAGTAGTTGTGAGGATCAATTTACCCAATGTCAGCGACTAATTCAGGTGGTGAATGTTGGGAACTCTTTAATTGAGCCAAATAAAGGAGAGCAGGTAGTAACCAGCTTGCAACTCTCAAGGGATTTGCAAGTGATTACTAAGTCTTTAAAACGACTAAATTTATCAGACCCGAATCTGAAAGAGTTTCAAAGCAGTTTTGCCCAGATATTTGATAATCTTAGTCAAGCGATCGCCAAAGCATCTCAGGCTCTTGGTACAACTAAAAATGCCGCGGCATCGCCAGCAAGTAGGGAACAAATCCAAAAAGCGAGAACAGAAATTGATAAATCTTTGACATTAGCCGCTGAAACTGCAGGGAAAAAATCAGATGCTTTAGCAGCAGAATTAAATAAGTACTGCCAACTGTTTAAGTAAATATACATAGCATAATGTATCCTTTGCATCTCTACATCGCGGCTGTGATTTTATCGTCTCCTGGGAAAAATTAGTAATCTTTCAAACTAACCGTTTATCTATCTCAAAAAAAGTCTGTATCATACTTAAGTCAAAAGCAAGATGAAAATTAATCAAACCTGTTGTGACATGAAATGAGCTTGATTAGTTTCTCTTGACTAGGAGTTCAACAACAGTGCCAATATTATCCCATGATGAACTCAAAATTTTAGTCGATAATCCCCAAAGTCCTTGTGTTTCTTTGTATATGCCTATGCAAAAAGCGGGTCCAGAAATTCGACAGAATCCCATTCGGTTTAAAAATTTAATCCGTGAAGCTGAGGAACGTTTATGTGCCATCGGTATTCGTCATACTCAAGCCATTGATTTCCTCCAACCAGCAAGGGAACTTGATACAACGGATTTTTGGGAAAACCAAGACAAGGGACTAGCAATTTTTATCTCTCCCCAGATGTTCCGCTATTATCGTCTACCAATGGAGTTTCAAGAATTGGTAGTTGTTGGCGAGCGTTTCCATCTTAAGCCATTACTGCATTTAATCAACAATGATGGTAAGTTTTATCTTCTAGCTCTGAGTCAAAAAGATATCAGACTATTTGAGGGAACTGGCTACAGTCTTGAGGAGGTGGAAGTACCAAATATGCCTGAGAGTATAGATGTAGCTCTCCTAGAGGAGAATATTCAAAGAGGGGTACAACATCGTATTGGTACACCCACCAGGGGAACCGCTAGTTCTTTTCTACAACCTGGCGATGTTCATGGACAGGGAAGTCCTGACCGAGATCAACATCAACAAAGTATCTTGCAATTTTGTCACATTGTAGATCGGGCAGTACACGAGACAATCCGGGGGGACAATTCTCCGTTATTATTGATGGGGGTTGAATATTTGTTTCCCATTTATCAACAGGCAAATACTTATCCTTACTTCCTCGCAGAAAGTATTACTGGTAACCCGGAACTTATGAAACCGGAAGAATTGCATCAACAGGCTTGGCCTATTGTTGAACCTTCGTTTCGGCAAAATCAGGAGTCAGTTGTGGCACTTTATCAACAACTAGCTGGTACTGGTACAACTTCTAGTGATATTAAAGAAGTTGTCTGTGCGACTTATTGCCAAAGGGTTGATTCTATATTAGTGCCGATGGATATGCAAATTTGGGGCAAATTTAATCCAGATACCATGAATGTAGATTTACACTCAGAACCAGAGCCAGATGATCAAGATATGTTAGATTTGGCAGCTATTCAGACATTGACAAATGGTGGTAAAGTATACACTATGGACTCAGAACAAATGCCTAATAGTACAGCAGTAGCAGCTATTTTCCGTTATTGATATTTTTGTGGTGTTTTTTGACTTTCTTAAATAAGATCAAAAAACACCCATGGTTGGTAATTTTTTTTGACTTGATTCTCAACTTTTAAATTTCCTATTTCAGTTGAGGTATACCAGTGAAAGTGGTGGTGCTTGAGACTACAATACAACCTTCAAGGCTTGCTCAATAATATCGATATACTCCTCTACTCCATAAAGGCGATAGGCAATTGTATCAATTTGATTTCTGATTTCAAGTTGTCTTAATAAAACTGTTTCCAATTCTGATATACCAAGTTCTTGCCTAACTCTTTGCTCAATAACTTCTAAAGCCCGAAGATTACTAAACCTATCGAGATCATAACGATTAACTTTCAAAACATCAAAGGCTGCATTGACCAAATTTCCAGCTTCACGAGACAACTTTCGTTTATTACGAAAAGATGAATCAAACTCAGTGAGATAAATCAGCCTTGCTAAAAGATATCGGCGCAAGTGCGGTGTGCGAATACTCACACGAGCTATTTCTATCCATTCACGATTTCCCTCTTGCCAATCTTCATCATCGCTCACTTCGCCCCAAATAACATATCCATCGACACTCGCCTGTATTTGCAATTTTAATAGATGTCCTTCTCGATGAGGATGAGAACTTTCCCACTCAATGTCAGTAGCATAATCTCCAGTCAATCTGTGATATTCATTTAACGATACTTCTTGATAAGTAACTCCTGAAGCTTTAGATTGGTAGGTGGTAACAATTTGGTAACGATTTTGCCAAATCTGATGAGCTTCACGACTTAACTGTACTAAAGTTTGGTAATCAGTATTAGTTTCAGGTTCCTTCAACTGGGGAATTGGCAAATCACCAACTTGATTTTCAAAGTATTCAAACATCCTTGTACTGGTGAGTTTTCCTAAACCACCTAATGCTGTGTAACGGAACTCAAGAACTTTAGAATTAAGTAAAGCTGTCAGAAAATATAGTCTAGTAATTATTGGATTATCTGAATCGTAATCATATATATCTCTTAAAAATATAGCAGTAGTATCTGTTAAACCTGCCAAATTACCTTCTAAATCAATGCTAAACCTATTATTACTCGCACGATATGGACATAGAATTTTAGGGCGGAAATGAAAATGTTGGTCTTTTCGCCTTGATCTTTGTAAAGCATACCACTGACAACTTCCTTCTTTATATGCTGCTCTTTTTTCCAACTTACTTCTATTTTCGAGCAAATAGTTTTGAATTAGTTCTGGTAAATCTTCAAAGTTTTTACCGTTTTCAATATATAACAAATAAGAATTATCGGGGACAAATCCATAAGCAAAAATTCCAGAATTTTTTACAATTGGGCTGAGTATATCTAGTATATCCTCAGAAAATTCAAACCTAAAACCATTATTAGGTGCAAAAACACTGTTTTCTCCTGTTTGAATACCCTGTTCAACTAAGTCACATTCAGGTAAATCTCTGAGTTTCACTCCTTGAGAATCAATTATGGCAAAAATATGATTATATGGCGATATACTCCAACGAGATGAATTTAAGGTTTGTTGTTGAAGTTCTACTGTGTTCACAGAATTTTTAGGAAAGTTGTTCAGAGGATTATTTGAACTTAATACAGATTTGACATCGGCAAAATTGATCACATTTTCCACATAAAATTTTAGGCGTTGCTGAATCAAGGTATGAAAATGAAAATTCAATAATTTGAAGTATTGATCATTTAATAGTTTGGCGATCACCAATAAATAAAAATAATACTCACAATCAGCAACACCAAATTTTAGTTCATTGCTTGATATATCTTTATTAATCAAAGAAATAATGCAAGTAGCAATTCCAGCCCTAAATACTTTATGACCTAAAAAATCAATTATACTTTCAATTTTAGTTTTGCGGCTGATAAAATCTCTCAATTTGGAGGATTTATCACCTTGGATGAAAGAACGTGAAACAATGTAACTCAGCCGTCCTTGATCACATAACAATTCAAATCCCCATCTAATAAAATAAAATAAAATATCTGTTTTATCAGTATAAATATCAGAATATGCGTACCTGAGCCATTTTAATTCTAGGGCATTTCTGCCAAAGATGGCATCAACGTTAAAATAGGGAGGATTACCAATTACAGCAAAAAATCCTTGTTCTCCTGCTGGTAATTGTGGATCAAATATATGAGGAAATTCAACATACCAATTAAATGGGCGTTTAATAACAACTTCTTCTAAGGCATTTTCTAATGTCATTAGTTCTGATTTAACTCTGGCTAATTCGGCAGTTGTCCAATCTTCTAAATTTTTTTGAGTCCATTCATCTAAGTTTTCAGGATTGATAGCGTCTGTTAAAAAAGAGCGAATTAGTCCTAATTCTTTGATATTAGCTTCTCTATGTTTGATCAAATGCACTACTGATTGTATACTTTCATCACTAGCGAAAAAGGCAGTTAAAACAGGATTAATCTGCTGATTGATTGATGTAATGCTAGTTTCAAACTTAGTAACGGCTTGATTTCTTTCTATTTCAGTTTGATTAGTATTTCTAGCATTTCTGGCTAAATCTGCGGCTATTCCTAGTGAATCCTGAAATGGTGCTAAATTTGCGGGGGAATGTATTAAACTATCTCCAACTCGAATATTTAAAGTTAGTGCAGGAAGATGAGAATATATAGATCCACCGCGTCTACCATATTCATCAGGACGCGATCGCAATAATTTTGTCCAGAGTGACAGTTTTGCTAATAACACGGCTTGGGGGTCTCTATCTACCCCATGCAGCATTCTGACGATGATCTGTTCTTCAGGATTAATAATTGGTTGTACTGATACATGACTAAATAAATCAAAGTTGTCAGGTATCTTAGCTGTTGCACAAGCTTGATTATAACGTTTAATTTCACCCAGTATATAATCGAATGCACCTAAAAGAAATGAACCTGAACCACAAGCAGGGTCAATTATTGTCATGTCTAAGACTGAACTTGCAAATGCATAAGCTTGATGAAAGTCTCCTACTTCCAAAAAACCAATGGCCGCATCAATTTTAGGCTTAATTGAAGGTTGTAGAGTTTGATATACAATACGATTAACAATATAGTCAGGAGTATAGAAAATTCCTTCGCGCTTGCGGGTTTGCTGATTTTCTAAAATTTTGACAACATCGCCCACCAGAGTTAATTGATGGGCTAGAAACTGTTCATAAGCAGTACCTAAAATATCCTGTGTTAGAGTTGTAAAATCATAGTTATAAATTGAGCGATAGTTGGTTAAATTTCCTGTGATTGTATCAAGTATACCTGCTGGTGGCACTGCATTTATGACAATAATTGATTGAATGTATTGAACATCAATCATGAGTTTATCAATCCAAGAAGGCTGAAATAGTTCAGTATTATAGCCTATCCAGGTATTATGAAAAGCTCGTCTGAGGTCTTCAATGAATGGTAAATCTGGGAAAGTTTGCTGCCAGTGATAATAAACTCTGCCCAGATAGTTAAAGGGCATTTCTCGGCTGAATGTCTCTAAAAGTCGAATTAACAAAAAACGATTTAAAATAACTTGAGAAGCTTCGCGGACTTTTTCTAAAGCTAAATTAGGTTGTGATTTTTTGATACCATTGGCAAGAATAACACGCCAAATTTTTAAATCAGCTAGAAATTTTGTGCCTAATCCTTCTCTGGTTTTTTCGCTGTAAAATGCTTCTAGACGATCACTGCGTGAATTATCACGGCTGAGGCAAGTATATAGTCTGCTGACAAGCTCAGTATCATCTCGCATTTCCTCCATTGTAAATGACCAAAAAGGTTTTTTATCCTGTAACCTTAAAATGTGCCATTCCCGAAAATTTGAGAGGATAATCCACAGAACAGGTTCTTGTGTGCCAACATCTAGACTGTAATTTCTCAGATAATCTAAAACTTGCTGTTCATTTGTATTCCATATATTCTTATCCCATAAACTTTTGGCTTCAAACATTAGTTTGGGATGCTGGTTTACTTCAGGACGAAGCAAATAATCTACCCAGGTCGTAGTTCCAATTAAACTGCGAATTGAACCTTCAGGGGTGCGATATTCCCTTGTATAACCCAGTGCATCTAGAAAAGGTGCAATCAAATTATCTTTTGTATTCTCCTCCGGTTTACCAGCACGGCGAGAAAGCAGCATATTTTCTGCTGTGATAACTAATTTTGCAATTTGAGCGCGGAATTCTGGGAGGGACATTTGTACACGATAAAACTAACCATAATCTATGATAGTTTTTTATGGACTTAATTAGAAACTTGAACAGGTTACTAATCTTGAAGTTGGTTTCTCGCTGCGGCTAGAATGAGGCGTTGTTCAGCACGTGCGATCGCTCTATATGTCCTGTCTACTGCTTCTGGTTCTACAGAAATAGAAGTAATACCCCATTGTATTAACTGGTCGATAATTTCTGGATAAATCGCGGGCGCTTGACCGCAGATGGAACAGGGTATCCCCGCAGTTTGTGCCATTTGGATCAATTGAGCGATCGCCCCCATGACCGCCGGATGAAGTTCATTTAATACTCTATTCATATCTCCTTGTTCTCGATCTACTCCTAAGAGTAATTGAGTGAGGTCATTTGTACCAATGGAAATACCAGCTACACCTGCTTTAACGTATTCTGGCAGCAAAAACAGCACACTGGGAACTTCTGCCATTATCCACAGTTGAAACTGGGGTACTTGGGTTAAACCTGCTTTTTCAACCTTCTCCCGACAAAAAGAAAACTCCGCTACACTGCGAACAAAAGGCAACAATAGATTAATATTAGTGTATCCAGCTTTTTGCACAGTTGCCAAAGCTGTGAGTTCCAACTCAAACACTGCCGGCTGGCATAAATAACCAAATGTACCGCGATGTCCAATGGTACTGGGGGGAGCGCCTATGGCTAACGCTACGCTGTCGGTATTGCTGGGGGACTCCAGATCAGGTGGGTTACCTGTAGTATATGGCCAGTCCAAAGAACGATAAAAAACTGGTCGCGGCGCAAAAGCAGCAGCAAAGCGGATAATCTGCTCTGTCCATTTTTCCTGTAATTCTGCTTCACGACCACTGACCAGCCAACTCTGAGGATGTTCACCTTCTAGTATATTGAGTAACATTAATTCCGAACGTAACAATCCCACCCCATCCACCGGTAAACTTTGAGCAGACTCAATTAATATCGGCTGACTCAAGTTAAGTAACAACTGGGTAGAAATCATTGGACAATCAGGAACACTAGGAGGATGGGGAGAACCCGGACTTTTCTGTATATCCTCAAGAGTCTGGAGTTTATGAAACAACTCGGGGATCTGAAACTGGGGAGATGGCGGGATAGTGGCGGGATTTAGTTCTTGACTCTCTTGTGCTGGTGTTTTATCGCCTCTGATACCTTGCGTGGCGTAGCCATGGGGATAAATTTCGCCCTGATCACCATCCACAAGCAGCCCCTCACCGTGTTTAATCAAAACTGTGGCATCCACCGCATTAACCACGGCGGGGATACGCAGTTCTCGCGCCAGAATTGCCCCATGACTAGTTAATCCCCCTTTCTCAGTGATCAGACCGGAAATATTTTGTAATAAAGGCAACCAATCAGGCGTAATCGTTGGTACTACTAAAATTACTCCTTTATCTATGTGTCTTGGTTTATTATCAGCATCGGTAATTACAACAGCAGTTGCTTTCACACGTCCCCCTGATGCTGGGATACCTGTAATTATAGCCGGCGTGGGTTGGTCGGCTTTCAAAGAGGTAAGGATTCTTTGGGATAGCGATTGCGTGGCGGTTGGTTTTATGAGCTTGCGTGGCGTAGCCGCCATTCCTATCTGATAGCGATCGCGTGGGGTTAGCCATGGAACTGTAGACTTAGTAGGGTAACTAACTTGAGTCAAGTAGAGATTAGGCTTTGCTGTGTCTGCTGAGATAGTCCATTTAATGCTAAAGTTGTTTCCTATTTCACTCACAAGTTGATGTCCCAGAGTCATCACTTGTTGCAGATGTTCTTCTGATAAAGCGAATTGCTTTTGTTCCTGCTGACTAAGTATATAAGTCACTATATC
This sequence comes from Anabaena sp. CS-542/02, assembly GCF_028331085.1. NCBI lineage: Bacteria > Bacillati > Cyanobacteriota > Cyanophyceae > Nostocales > Nostocaceae > Anabaena > Anabaena sp. CS-542/02. The sequence goes on along the minus strand of NZ_JAQMTM010000037.1, from coordinate 10,282 downwards.
ACTATGATCTGCCGTGAGGACTAACTCGGATGAATCCAGAGTACTAGTATCATGAAAACCACTTGGCTGATAGCTAGCGTGGCGTAGCCATAGCTCATGGGGGAAGCCATAAGCTACTATTTTATGGCCTAGATGTCTCTCTAGTACCAGCCCTGTTTCCAGTTGGACATAGTAGACATCCGGTAGTACATCGCCTTGAGAAATTGCTATTCCTAATCCCTTAGTCGCTTCTATTGTCCACTCTGATACCTTCAGTGGCGTGGTAGTAGAATGGGCGTACAGAAGACCACTAGCAATAGCATTTTCTACTGGTTGCACCAACACCGCTAAATTAATTTTTTGCAGGTTAACCCCCATTCGCCGCCAATACAGTAGACTCCTAGCCCGAAATAACTGGCTCCAGGTACGTTTCAATGCCGAAGCTATCTTTTCCTCATCACACCGGCAAAAAACTGCATCCAACAACCCAGAGGGATTTCCCATCTCTGGCATCATACCCGATAGAGCCAAGCTGGGACGCAAAATCACATAACTGGTATCCCATTCTCTGGACTGCTGGTAAATTTGGTTTACCCACTGTGGTGGTACGGTTCCGGTGAGAATTTCCCGACGCAAGCGACCAGCTAACACCTGAAGTTGTCGCCAATTAGCTACATCTAGGTGCAAAGAGGAATAAGGTAAATCTGCTCCTAAAGCCGACTTACTATTGAGAGTTGCCAGAAATTCTCGCAAAACTTCTGCTGAAACTACAAAACCAGGTATCACCGGGTAGCCACGCTGCATAATCTTGCTCAGGTAGAATGCTTTGTCTCCTACCTGACGGCGGTCTTGGAGTTGAATTTGATCCAGCCAGTAGAGTTTATCCACTCAATTTATTATTACTCATTAGTCGTTAGTCATTGCTGCTATATCGTTCTTCAATCGCTCCCGACTTTACAAGCAGAATTTGGGAGGAATTCAACCACTGAGCATCGAAAGAACTGAGGTGAGTGGTAGTAATTAGAGTTTGAAACCGGTCTTGAATGGCATTGAGTAATTGATCTTGGCGAAATGGGTCTAATTCAGCCAGAACATCATCCAGTAATAGCAGGGGCGGTGCTTGGACTACTTCTGAAATCAATTGTAATTCTGCTAATTTGAGAGCTAGTACTAAAGTTCGTTGTTGCCCTTGGGAACCGTACAGACGGGCTGGTGTTTCATTAATCATTAATTCTACTTCGTCGCGATGAGGTCCGACAAGGGTGGTACCTCGGTACAGTTCCGCGGCAGTTCGTTGTTGAATTTTGGTTAAAAAGGCTGGACTGATATCTTCTGGATGGCTGGAGTCAAAGGGTACACTAGGCACATAATTAATTTGCAGAATTTCTGTACTACTGCTAATACTAGCGTGCCAAGCAGCAGCAATGGGAGCTAGTCTTTGAATAGCACGATGGCGTCTTCTAATTACCTTGGTTCCAGTGGTAACTAACTGAGCATCCCATATAGCCAATGTAGAGATGGGATTAATCCCATCTCCATTAGGGGCTGCTGAGTTGATAGAGACGTTCCGCCGGGACGTCTCTACTGTTTTTAGAAAAGCGTTGCGTTGGCGTAATACTTGGTTGTATTGCTGCAAAATGTCAGCATAGACCGGTTCGAGTTGAATTAACAGTGTGTCTAGCCAGTTTCGACGACCATCAGGTCCACCCCGTACCAAGTCTAAATCCAAGCTAGAAAACTGCACAGCATTAAGTACACCCAAAAAATCCATTTGTCGGCGTACAGACTCACCATTAATCGCAACGCTGCGGCGACCATTGCTGCGCAGGGTTAACGCCAAATCACTGGTGCTATTTTCCCGCTCTAGGGTGGCATTAATTTGAGCTATTTCCTTTCCTGCTTGAATGAAATCCTTCACCCACCCCATGCGATGCGATCGCAATGTAGCCAGTAATTCGACCGCTTCTAACAAGTTAGATTTTCCCTGAGCATTATTACCGACCAAAATTGTTTTAGGAGCAGTGAACTCAACTTTTTGGTCTTGGTAATTACGAAATTGTCTCAGGTGTAGGTTTTTGAGGTACATAAATCATGGTCATTAGTCATTGGTGATTGGTCATTCACGCCCTTGGCTAGGAGCCCAGATAAAAGACCCCATGAATTTGGTCACCGGTCAAAACTGCTTCTACCCTTCAGGCGCAAGAAAAGCTTTTCGAGTTCAATCCAGACAAACATCAAAGCACTGAAACCGAAACAAATAGCCAACTCTGTGGGAGGTAGCCAATGAGTACCAAAGAAGGCTCGCAGGGGTGGTAAGTAAATGAGTATCAGCTGTAATATGGTTGTCAAAACTACAGCCCCCAGGACAAACATATTAGAGAAGGGGTTCATCTCTATGGTTAATTTGTTATGAGAACGAATGGCGATCGCATGACCCATCTGTGCTATGCACAAGGAAGTAAATACCATTGTTTGCCATCGTTCTGGGTCAAGCCCCTGAACAGGTGTTTGGCAGTGATTGTATGCCCACAGCATCAAAATAATGGTAATCACAGCAAAAATAATTCCCGTCCGAATGATATAAGAACCTAACCCCCTAGCAAAAATACTTTCCCGGGGACTAAAAGGCGGACGTTTCATCACATCTGCTTCTGCGGGTTCTACAGCTAAGGCTAATGCTGGTAAACCGTCTGTAACCAAATTCATCCAGAGAATTTGTAATGGTGTTAGGGGAACGCCGCCTAGTCCTAGCAGTGGGGCTGAGGCAATGGTGAGAACTTCCCCCACGTTACTACCAAGAATATACTTAATAAAACGGCGGATATTGGTGTAAACTACTCTTCCTTCTTTGGTGGCTGCAACAATGGTGGTAAAGTTGTCATCCAGTAGTACCATGTCACTGGCTTCTTTACTGACGTCGGTACCAGTAATGCCCATGGCTATGCCAATATCAGCTTGTTTGAGGGCGGGGGCATCGTTGACACCATCGCCCGTCATGGCGACAAATTTACCCCGACGTTGAAGAGCTTGCACTATTCGCAGTTTGTGTTCTGGGGCGACCCTGGCGTAGATGTTTACTATGTCAACTTGTTGCTCTAACTCCTGGTCGGTCATGTGTTGCAATTGTTGACCTGTCAGCACTGTATCACCTATTTGAGCTATTCCCAAATCAATGGCGATCGCCCGTGCTGTGAGTTGGTGGTCTCCTGTAATCATCATGGGACGAATTCCAGCATGGCGACACTCTTGCACTGCTGCTCTAACTTCTGGACGTGGGGCATCTAGCATCCCGACTAAGCCTAACCAAACCAAGTTTACCTCACATTTTTCCCCTTCCCCTTCTGGGATTTGTAGCAGGGGTTTGTAAGCGAAACCTAGGACTCGTAAACCTTGGCTTGCCATCCGGTCATTTTCTGCCAATATTTCAGCGCGTTGATTATCTGTCAATGGCAGACAATTGTTACCCAAAATAATCTGAGTACAACGTGCTAAGGTTAACTCCGGTGAACCTTTGGTAAACATTAAGTAAGGTTGAGACGCTATTAAGTTGGTAATTACCCCGTCAATAGTAGAGACCTTCTGCTGGGACGTCTCTACAGGGGGGGATGTCTCTACTTCAACCTGACAAATTACACTCATGCGCTTGCGTTCTGAGTCAAAAGGAAACTCACTGACGCGGGGTAATTTGCTGTACCACTGGTCTTTCTCAATACCAGCTTTTCCCGCTAATGTTACTAATGCTCCTTCGGTGGGGTCTCCTAAAATTGCCCATTCACCTTTTTCTTTTTGCAGCACAGCATCATTACAAATAGCACAAGCGACCATGAGAGCGGAAATTTCGGGATAATCTTCGACAAGAATGGTTTGATTATCTAACTGAAATTCCCCTATGGGTGTATAGCCTTCTCCTGTGACCCGAAATATATTTTCATTGGCATAAATTGACTGGACTACCATTTTATTTTGGGTCAATGTGCCAGTTTTATCGGAACATATTGTAGTTACAGAACCCAATGTTTCTACGGCTGGTAGCTTGCGAATCAAGGCATGATGGCGTACCATACGCTGTGTTCCCAAGGCTAAGGTGACGGTGATCACGGCGGGTAAACCTTCTGGAACTACGGCCACTGCCATACTCAAGGAAATTTCTAAGAGTTCTCGAATGTTTGCCAATCCTCTGGCTTGAATAATACCGCCTAGTACTACTATGCCGACGAGAACGAGGGAACTTGTAACTAGGACGTTACCTAGCTGGGTCATGCGTTGCTGTAGAGGTGTCGGTTCATTATCGACGGACTGCAACATGGCGGCAATTTTACCCAGTTCGGTTTCCATCCCTGTGTTAGTTACCAGGACTTTGCCCCGTCCTTGGACGACTTCAGTTCCTTGAAAGACTAAGTTGATGCGATCGCCTAATGATGTTTCTTCCGGTAATACTAAATTAGCTTGCTTACTCACCGCCTCTGCTTCACCTGTAAGCGCTGATTCCCGCACTTGTAAATTAGACTGTTCGATTAAGCGTCCATCAGCGGCTATCTGCATTCCGGCTTCTAACAGCATCACATCCCCTGGGACTAGTTGCTTGGCGGATATCTCTATGTATTTGCCACTACGGATAACTCGCACGTTCGGAGAAGTCAGTTTTTTCAAGGCGGCTAGGGCTTTTTCTGCGCGGGTTTCTTGGACATAGCCAAGTATGCCATTGAGAACTACAATTGCCATAATCGCGATGGGATCTTTGAATGGCACTTCGCCGGGAGCAATTTCTCCGACTTGCCAAGCCATGAAGTCCAAAAATGCGGAAATTACGGCTACTGCAATCAGCATCAATAACATAATATTTTTGAACTGATCTAGCAGTATCTCCCAGGAACTGCGACCATTATTTTCTTCGAGTTCGTTCTCACCGTATTTTTGCTGACGTTGTGGCACTTCCTCGGCTTTTAAGCCACTTTCTGCGTTACTATTAAGCAGGTTGATGGCTTGATCAACTTCCCAACTATGCCAAACACCAAGACCTTGGGACTCAGATTTACCAGACATTGTGTATGTCACACCGAAATGGTTACAAAGTTAGATCATAATTTAAAGATGACCTTTCTAGCATCAACTAAAGTTCAGAAACCCCAGCCCTTTAGTGCGGGGCTTGAAAGATACCTAATCTGACCAGACTCAGTACCCAAAAGGTACTACGTTAGAGGTAAGAGTTAAAGACCTACCAGGGCATACGTAGGTAGTCACCTGCTCTAGCGCTAAACGATTAAACAGATGTACAAGGACATGGTTTGGTAATTTTGTCCTGTTCTAACCGCCCTGTCCGTTGCTATAGATGTAATTCGGTGCAGATCCCGGACTTCTAGTGTAGATGCTCAAGAGTCTGGAGTTTATGAAACAAGTCCGGGATCTGAAACTCAAACACAGGTTACTAGTTTATTTGGAATCATCACCTATGTATTTATACGTTAAATGTATTATTAATGACATATAATTCTAGTAAATTATCTCTAAAAGCCAGGATTTTGGTGATCAAAAATATGCCAAAATTAATTCTGGGTGTGCTAAACGGTTAATTTAATTTTGGCTTAATATGAGTTTTGCACTTCCTAGTTTGATTACCAGCCCAATGTTTGGTCACAGAACAATTCGACCTTTAACAGCAGCCACTCTTTGTGGCATTGCTTTCATCCAAGATACACTGCTCGCCATTGATACTATTAAAGGACATCTACTGGAGATTGACCCCACATCTGATAACAGCAAAATCCGCAATCCCCACCAAATCAGGGAATTTCGCGATGTTGCAGGACTAGCAGTATGGTCAGACTCCCTGTGGGTAACGCGGGAAAACAGTGTTTATCTGTCCAAACTCTCGTCTTTGGGTCTAGAGCATTTTGTCACCCTACCTTATGCTGCTGATGGCGTTGCTGTTTGGGAATCAACAGTTTACGTTAGTTGCCAAAAACTCGGATCTATTCTGATTTTTGACGGCAATACTCGCAAGGAAATTACTCGGTTTTATGCACCGGGTGTGGGGGTGGAAAATTTGGCAGTCAACCGTGATACGCTTTGGGTTTGCGATCGCACGGAGCAAACAGTCTATGCTATGGACAGAGCCACTGGAGAAGTTCAATTCAGCGTGTTAACACCATTTGAATCTCCCACGGGTATTGCCATACATACTAATCAACAGACAGGTAAAGAAACTCTTTTTGTGGCCTATGCCTCAGAAGAACCTTATATCCGGGATAACCCTAATGCTGATCCTTGTCATGAACTCACATACCGCGATCGCACTTTCATTCACCCGCTACATTACCATCACCAGGCAGATAAACACTACGCTCTTTCCAATGGCTATCTCATTGAAATGTCCTACGCCGAGGAAATTGCTCCCTTAGAAGAGGTATATTTGCCCGATGTAGAATGGCGTATTGCCCTACCCTCAAACACTGAACGCCAAAAGTTGCAATATGTTGAACCTATTGGTATCCCTTTTACGGAGGAAATGATAGATGGGCAACGTGTAGCAGTATTTAAATTTGATGCCCTGACACCAGGGGAAAGGCATATATTCGGTTGGAAAGCATTGTTGGAAGTACGAGGTATTAAATATCGCATCACTCCCAGCGATGTAGAAGATATTCCCCATAGCGATAGCGTGGCCTTAGGCATAGTATCACCAGAATCTCAAAAAAGCTACTTAGTGGATGATGATGATTTGGCAATGGATACACCCATTGTCAGACGTGCTGCCCGTGAAGCTATTGGTTCGGAAACTAATCTTCTGCGGAAAATGTATAATATCCGTAACTACGTATATGATCAGTTGTCCTACGGCATTAAACCTTATATTGACACCCCTGATTTAGTCTTAGAACGGGGTGTTGGTTCCTGTGGCGAGTATGTAGGTGTTTTACTGGCTTTGTGCCGTTTGAATGGTATCCCCTGTCGCACTGTCGGTAGATATAAATGTCCGCCCCACAGCGAACACCAAGGAGTTCCTTTACAACCGGACTTTAACCATGTTTGGTTAGAATTCTACATCCCCGGTTGTGGTTGGTTACCAATGGAATCTAATCCGGATGATTTAGGGAACAATGGCCCCTACCCGACACGCTTTTTTATGGGTTTATCCTGGTATCACATTGAAATTGGCAAAGGTATACCCTTTGAAACCTTGAGTAGTCAAGGTGTTCGGCTGACCAAAGAAGACATTCCCCTAGGCGACTTGGCCATTAATCACATTCGCTTTACAATTGTTAAAGAATTACCGCCATTTAGCGATTAGCCATTGGTGATTGGTGATCTAAAGGTAATGGACTATCGTGATATTTTTGTGTAACTTGTCGCACGAGATCTGCTGGCCGCAGCGCTGGCGCTATCTTGTTGTAATGGTTGAGTGGAGTTGCTTGAGTTTAAGAGTTGTGCAGCTTGTTCGACACCGTTGGATTTGGTCAACAAATGTCAATTATGATGGAATTCATCAACGCTTTTTTCGGCGGGGATACCAATTCGCTGCAGTCCAGTAGCTTTACAGATCGCGATCGCGTGGCGTTAGCCATAAACGCAACCAGGGTTATGTGGGTTTTCTCAGCCTGGGGATGTAGGTCGCTCTTGATTTCGGAGACTAACAGCGTTTTGATTTGTGGTTTATGTTGGCGTGCTTTAATCAACCCCCTTCTCATCTGGTAGTGCCAAGGTTCTTGTCCTGTTGATCGGGCAAATAAAGACTAAAGGTGATAACTGGCAAAAGGTCGATTAGAAAATGACTTTGCTCAATGCTCAGTGAGAAAAAATACATTGGGGGACACTTGCGGCTAGGCACGCTTTGCGGGAAGCTTCCTATAGGATTAAAGTTATCAGGGAGAAAGTGGTAAAAATGAGCGCTAGTAGCAATTCCAGTCAAATAAAATTTGGTACTGACGGTTGGAGAGGAATCATCGCTGATGATTTTACTTTCCCAAATGTGCGGAAAGTCACCAGGGCGATCGCAAGTTACCTCGAAACAGCTTACTCAAAAGATAGACCGGTTCTAATTGCCTACGATACTAGATTTTTGGCTGACCAGTTCGCCCAAACATCTGCTGAGGTTTTGGCAGACTTGGGTTGGACGGTGAAAATTACTGATCGGGACTGCCCCACACCAGTAATTGCCTACAACGCCCGGCTTTTGAATTCGGCGGGTGCTCTGATGTTTACTGCTAGCCATAATCCAGCGCCTTACTGTGGAATTAAATATATCCCTGATTATGCAGGACCAGCTACACCAGAAATTACTGATACAATTGTGGCTAATATTGACAGTGCATCTGATGCCCTGCCTGGCAGTAGTCCTGTGGGTAAAATTTCCATTTTTGACCCCAAACCCGAGTATCTCAAGTTTATCTACACTTTACTGGATATAGAACGGATTAAAAGTGCGAATTTAAAGGTGAAGTACGATGCGCTTTATTCTACTTCTCGCGGCTATTTGGATGAAGTTTTGCAACAGTGTAACTGTCAGTTAGAAAGCTTCCACACTAATCGTGATGTCCTATTTGGTGGCGGAATGCCAGAGCCCAAAGGTGAACAACTAGTCGGGTTGGTGGAGGCCGTACGTGCCGATCAAGCTGATTTGGGACTGGCTACAGATGGTGATAGCGATCGCTTTGGTATCGTTGATGAACAAGGAAATGTCCTCACCCCCAATACTGTGCTGTTATTACTAGCACGTCATTTAATCAAAAATAAAGGTAAAACCGGCGCTATCGTCAGGACTGTAGCCACAACTCACCTGCTGGATAATTTCGCGGCTAAATATGGGCTGCCAATTTATGAAACAGCTGTAGGCTTTAAGTATATTGGTGAAAAAATGCGGGAAACTACCGTACTGATTGGGGGTGAAGAATCAGGCGGCTTAAGCATAGTTGGGCATATTCCCGAAAAGGACGGTATTTTAGCTGATATGCTAGTTGCCGAAGCCATCGCCTATGAAGGTAAACCCCTGAGTCAATTGGTTAAAGAAGCTATCGCCGAGGCTGATGGACCGCTTTACAATGACCGTCTTGACTTACACCTGACGGAGGCACACAAAACCGCTGTGATTGACTCGTTTACTCAAAATCCCCCTTCTGATGTGGCGGGAATTAAAGTTAAAGAAGTTGGACGCAAAGACGGGATTAAGCTGTACTTAGAAGAAGGTAGTTGGGTATTGTTGCGCCCCTCCGGTACAGAACCTCTGGTACGTGTTTATCTGGAAACCAACTCCGCTGAGAAACTGGCCAAGGTCGCTCAACAGATGGAAAGTGCCATCGCTAAACTAGAACCAGTAGCTGTTTAACACCTGATCCCCCTAAAGAAACTTACCAAGGTAAGTTTCTTTAGTATTGTTATGCTGCAAAATATGAAAAATTTTATTCCGATTTTGATATCTTTAATAGTGGCTATTTGGGTAGTCGCCATCGCTATTATCTCAGTCCAAAATGCCACACCTGTATCTTTAAAATTCTTAACATTTCAATCGATTCAAATCCCATTAGGTTTATTAATGGCATTCACTGCCGGTGCAGGTTTATTGGGAATGGCATTACTACAGCCACTTTGGCGTATGACAGGTTCTTGGCGGGGTCAGTCCATTGACGATGATGCCGAGTTTTTTGTTGATGACCGGGATTTTTAAGTATTTACCAGAAACGCGACTAAAGCCCCGCTTTTCTAAACCTGGGGATGTAGGGCGCTGGCGATTTTCATCGCTGTGTTAGTTTTCGCTGTGACGGAAGTTAACAGATAATGGATAATATAGGTAGGACGTGATGAAAGTGTTTAATCTGACCTACGAATTTAGAGTAGTAGCCTAGTTGACAATTAGATAGACAAACCTATACACTTATCTACAAACCTATAAGTGTATTTATGTTTAAACCTCATGAGTTTGCAAAGAAAATTGGGGTGTCAGTCAAGACATTACACAGTGTTGAGGTCGAGCAATGCTTTTATCCATTAAAACAAAGTTAAAACTGAGTAAAACCCAAGAAATAATAATGAATAAACACGCAGGTATTGCCAGGTTTACTTATAACTGGGGTTTAGCGACTTGGAATAATCTTTATAAAGATGGATTAAAGCCCAACAAATATATTCTGAAGAAATTCTTTAATAATCATGTTAAACCTGAGTTTGAGTGGATTAAAGAAAAGGGTATTTGCCAGAAAATAACTCAATATGCTTTCGACCATCTAGGCGATTCTTTCTCTAGATTCTTTAGCGGTAAAGGTGGATATCCTAAGTTTAAAAAGAAAGGACATCGCGACGCGTTTACCATTGA